>JALWJR010000052.1 GCA_026996985.1 Candidatus Kaiserbacteria bacterium | reverse complement strand
TCTTTATATGATGCGGATACCAATATATTGGCTCGGCATTTTTTAAAAGGTCCGACTTCATTTTTTCAACAGCGACAAACCAGCTTGAAGTTGCGTAATTTAAAAGCGGAGTATCACACCTCCAACAATGCGGATAGCTGTGCTCTATCTTTTGTTTGGCAAACAAAAGCCCTTTATGAGCCAAGTGTTTTATAATTTCTATATCCGTTCTCTGGTGGTCATCTTTTGGCTTTACTTGCATTCCGGCAAAATCTTTAATTTCTTTTTTAAACCTCCCCGTAATATCCACATGTTGAATAAACGGCAACTTTTTTTCTTTTGCCAGTTGCATATCCTCAGCACCAAAAGCGGGTGCAATGTGAACTATTCCCGTTCCCTCTTCAGTTGATACAAAATCTGCGGTATAGACTTTCCAAATATTTTCTTTGTTTTCCAAATCATCATCTTTGTAATAGTCAAAAATGGGCTTGTAGCTTTTACCTTCAAGCTCTTTCCCTTTAAACTCTTCCAGAATTTTATATTCTTTGTCTTTAAATACTTCCTGTAGACGCTCTTTTGTCAAAATGTACTGCTCACCCCCCGATTTCACTCTTGCATAATCAATATTCTCCCCTACCGCCAAAGCGACATTGCCGGGCAATGTCCAGGGAGTGGTGGTCCAAGCCAGGATATAAGTTCCGGGCTCATCTTCAAGTTCAAATTTTGCTGTTACAGAAATATCTTTGATTTCCGCATACCCTTCCGTTACTTCCGATTGACTTAAAGTGGTCTCACACCTTGGGCAAATATGAATTGAACGAAAATCTTCATAAACCAATCCTTTTTCATAAAGAGTTTTAAACGCCCACCACTCCGACTCCATATAGTCTTTGTCCATTGTTTTGTATGGATTGTCCATATCAGCCCAGCGACCTATACGAGGAATTATTTTTTTCCACTCTTCTTCAAACTCAAAAATTTTTTGTCTGCAAGTTTGGTTGAATTTTTTAATTCCAACTTTCTCTATGATCTCGTCTCTTCCCGATATTCCGAGTTCTTTTTCAACCAGGTTTTCAATCGGCAGTCCATGGCAATCCCAACCCCACTGACGCTCAACTCTGAAACCGCGCATGGTTTTGTATCTTGGGATGGCATCTTTAACAAAAGATTGCAAAAGGTGCCCGTAATGCGGAAGCCCTGTAGCAAAGGGAGGCCCATCGTAAAACACAAACTCTTGAGGATTTTCTTCTCCGGCCGGTTTTTCAATTGATTTTTCAAAAATTCTGTTTTTATTCCAAAACTCAAGCACTTGCTCCTCAAGTTGCGCGCTTTTGCCTTTTGTGTTTTTCTCGTCACTCATGCAAGTCATTTTACTAAAAAAATAAATAAAATCTATTGGTTTGACATATTTTTTTAAAAAAGTATAGTTGCGACCAGTTCAACCAAACAAGGGAGTATGACGATGATTGGAATATCACAACTCTCCGAACTGCAAATCGGGCAAGAGTATATATTAGTCAACCACGAAGGAAAGCGAGAAAAAATGTCACTCTTGCAAATTCAATTTGCAAGAGCTCCTTCATCTAAAATTGAAAAAGATGAAAGGGGCAAAGTTAAAGAGCCAAGTTTTTGCTTGCTTGAGGCGTATTTGCACTTTCAAACACAAAACGAAAAAACAGTACTTAACGCTTCCGTTACGGGACTTTTCCCTGAAAGAAGACAAACATACGTGCGCTTGTTTAAAGCCGATGATCCGATTTTGGAGATGCTCCCGCAAAAACCTGCACATTACATATTGTTTGTACTTCAACACACAAAAAGCGCAAACTAGCTTATCGCCCCGCCAAAAGGCGGGGTTTTCTCTTTAGCACCTCGGGCAGTTCTTATCTCCATATTCGCAAAACACGCAACAGAATTTTTCAGGTTTGCTTACTTTAACAGTACTCTGACATGCTCTGCATACAAACATGCTCTGGCACTTGTTTTGCGGTACCTCTTCTTTTTGTTTGTGTTTGCATTTTGGACAAGTAAGGATTGCTTGCATGCTTTCAGTATATAACAAAACCCTCCCGCGCGCTACGCGCGCGGGAGGGTCAATTTATTCAAAACCAAAAACGGACGATATGGCACAAAGCCCTTCTTGCGCTCCTTGCTTTAGAGTTTCTGTCTTTTTTTCAGACATTGAAACCGCAAAGTTTGGCTCAACGATCACAACCCTGACCCCGCTTTTGCGTATTTTCTCAACCTCTTTTGTCACCATCTTGTGCCGTATGGCTCTTGCCAAAAACATTTTCTTTGCCAGAGATGGAGACTTACTGTTGAGTTGTTCAAGAGCTTTTTTAAGGGTCAGTTTTTTTAGTGCACCAGAGAGTTTCTCCACTTTTGAGAGATCTCTTCCTCTTTTTCTGCCCAAATTCTCTATGGGGCTTGAAAGCAATACAACAACATCGGTGCATCCCAAGTTTTTTGCCGTTAAAACCGGAACAGGCTCCGAAAGAATCGGATCCCACAACCGCAAACCTCTAAACTCAACGGGAGGACCGCCCAAAACCGGCAAACAAGCGCTTGCTTTTATAGCGGTTTTCACCTCCTCAGCGGATTTAAAGTTTGACAGAGCAACCGCATCTCCGGTTTCAACATCGGTTGCAACAGCTACAAACTTCCCGATTTGCAAAACCGCTTCAAAATCAAGAGGTACTTTTTTTGTGTACACCTCATCCACCAAATACTCAAGCGAAAACAGAGGTTTGCCAAAAAGCAAAAACCCCAGCGGGTTTTTGATAAACTTGCCGTTGTTTATGTGCTCCCAGTATATTTGGAGACCTTCCAAGGTTTGACCGGCTACAAAATAAGGAGCTGAGAGCGCCCCGGCCGATGCCCCTATCACAAGGTCAAAACCTTTATTTAAATCCAAATACTCTAAAGCAAGCATCATTCCGCCGGAGATGACAGAACCCATCGCACCACCTTCAACAACAAGGGCCACTTTACGCTTTCGCGCATCAACCCCCTCTTGAATACCTAAAGCCTTGTCAATCAGCTTGCAGAGCTTCTCTTTGGTCTCGTGCACGTCTTTCCCTCCTTTTTAAAGTTACAGACTGTCTACTTTATACGCAAAATTTAAAAGTGTTCAAGAAAACACCCCGCATCAAATGATGCGGGGCTACACTTACGAGACAAAAACAAGCTCGGGAGGAGGTACCGGACACCAAGGAATCTCCTCTTTTTTCTTCGTCCGAAAAAGTGAATTGTTCAGAGGAAGCAAATTCAGCTCCTCTTTTCTCTCAACCCTGTCGGCGCAAGTATACCTGGGAAGAGACATATATTTTTTGACCACCTCAAAAGCCTCTTTGCTTGCAGCTTTGAGCTCGGACAAGATTTCCTCTTGATACTTTTCCGCCCAGCAGAATTTCTGCGTGCAAGCCCAGCCGGACGGAACCGGATTTTTGCACTCCTGCGCGCCGGCGGAAAGCGAGAAAAAGAAAACGGCAAGCAAGACAAAAACTGCG
>JALWJR010000051.1 GCA_026996985.1 Candidatus Kaiserbacteria bacterium | reverse complement strand
TGAGAAACTGCCATTTTCTTCTTTGCGGTACATCATAAATACAGAGTTTCCAATTTCCATAAAGCGCCCGCAGTCGCAGTTTGGATGACACTTCGGCCCAAATGAGGGGTCGTGCTCTGTGCCAAAGTCATAAAAAATCTCGCTGTCAGGGCCCCCAGGCTCGCCTGCAGGCATATTAGTAGGCACTCCTGCGCGAGACCACCAGTTCTTTTTTGCGTCGTAGTAAAAAATTCTCTCCCCCTCATTCATGCCTCTTTGGTAACCCTCCTCCTCGCTCCCCACAAAAGCTACTTTTGCATCAATCCCTTTCTCCTTAAAAAGCTCTTGCCAGATGTGCGCAGACTCTTCGTCTTTTTCAATACCTGCTTCTTTGTCTCCTGCAAAGACTGTTACGTAGAGCTTGCTTGGGTCAAGCCCTACTACATCTGTCAAGAATTCAAAAATCCAAGGTAGCTGCTCGCGCTTAAAGTAGTCTCCAAGCGACCAGTTTCCAAGCATCTCAAAAAAGGTTGTGTGGCGGTTATCTCCTATCTCCTCTATATCCTCTGCTCTGAAAGATTTTTGTGAGTTAACTAAGCGATTACCCAGCGGGTGCGACTCGCCTAAAAGGTATGGCACAAGCGGCTGCATACCGGAGCCTGTAAAAAGCGTTGTCGGGTCATTCTCCGGAATAAGCGGAGCAGATGGAATCTCTTTGTGCCCGCGCTCTGTGAAAAAATCCAAATATTTTCTTCTTAGTTCGTTTAATGTCATAGGTCAAATAATATATGTTTTCAAGTATAAGTAAAGGGTTTTAAATCCTTTTCAAAACCTTAAACAAATACACCTTTACAAAATCGGCAACCAAAAACCAAGCGCTTGCATACACCCAAACAAAAGCCACCGCCCCCCAAGAGATTGGTGTCATAAAAATGCCGAAAACAGCCAAAAGCGTCCCCACCACCCTGGAGCTAAATGCCGGAATAAAAAACTTCCATGACGGCCACGGCCTCTCCCAAAAGTGTTTATCCAATGTTCTTGTTGTATAAAGGGTTGAATGCCCGGCAACATCAAGTTTTAAAAACATTAAAGTCTGAATAACAACCCAAGGCGCTCCCAAATCTTTTAAAAATAACAAAAGAGTAAACGATGAAGCCAGCCCCAAGCCCCCCAGCACACTTGAGACTATAAATATATCTCTCATCTTCCATCTGACAGGTTTCTTAAAGTTTGGCGCATTATCATATGCTATTGCCAAAACCGGAATGTCATTTAAAAGAGCGAGCAAAATTATCATTGCCGCCGTTACAACTTGTTGCTCAAAAAACATGGCGGAAAGGGCTATAAAAAACGCCAAGCGAATTGTCTCTGAAATACGAAACAGAGCATAAGCTTGCATGCGAGCAAACATACCGCGCGCGAAAACAAAAACCTCTTTCAAAACAGAAAGTCCTTCGGTAAGTAAAACGGCATCAGCCGCTTCCTTGGCGGCCGAGGTGGCGCCGAAAACGGCAATACCGGCATTTGCTTTTGCCAGAGCGGGCGCATCATTTACTCCGTCTCCCGTCATAGCAACCATGTCACCATATTTTTGCAAAGTTGAAATAAATTTAAATTTATCCTCGGGCAATACTTCAGCAAAAATATTATTTTGCTTAATCAGTTTGTATAAAGTTTTTTCTTTTAGTTTTCTTATCTTTTCAGCCAGAGTTACCCTGTCGCCGAGATTGAGTTTTTGACCTATATATTTGGCAATAGCGAAATTATCACCGGTTATCATCTTAACATCAACTCCCAAATTAAACATTGACTCTATCGCATCTTTTGAATCTTCTCTTAACGGATCGTGCAATGCAAACACACCGACCAAATCATACCCGGTTTCAAAATATTTCTCCTTTTCGTTTTGTGTTGGTTTTTCTATATTTTCCACAATAACCGCCAAACTTCTTTTACCGTTTGATGCAAATCGTTTTGTCGCATTCAAAAGCATTACTTGCTGTGAAAAAGGTAAAAACTCTTTAAGAGTGTTTGGCTCCCCCATCAAAACATGAAGCTTATCTCCATCATATTGCAAAAACGCTTCGGTCCTTTTTCTCTCAGACGAAAACGGAATAAATTTCTCAACTTGTATACTGGAGAATACCGGCAGAGCGCCGACAACTTTTGCAAAGTCTTCTATCGCTTTTTCAATTTCATTTTTATGCTCCTTCTCGGAAGCCGCAAGGGCAAACACCGCCAAATCGGTTTTGTTGTATTTTTTATAAACATACACATCACCGACGGTTAATTTGTTCTTGGTTAACGTTCCGGTTTTATCAACCGCCAAAATATTTGCGCCGGCCAGATCCTCAAGAGCTTTTGAGTTTTTAACGACAATAGACAGCCTGGCCATATCCAAAGCGCCGATTGATAAAATCAAAGACAACACAACAGGAAGAGCAACAGGCACGGAAGCGATAAGCAAAACCAAAGAAAAAGAAAGCGCCTCAAAAATACTCTCTCCATTTTGAACTAACCAAACAAAAAGAACAACAGAAAGAAGTACCGCCACAAAAATAAGCAAATAAACCATCTTTGAAACCGATTTCTCAAAGTGGCTCTGTTTGCTAAAAGCGCTTTTTATAAGCTGTTCGGATTTACCTAAAGAACTCCTTTTTCCGGTTGCCACAATCTTTACAATCGCAGACCCGGCGGATACCACACTTCCGGAGAAAAGTTTGTCCCCCACCCCCTTTTCGGTTGGCAAAGACTCGCCGGTTAGTGCCGATTCGTTAACCTGCAGGTGCTGGGTGTGTAAAACCTGAGCATCGGCCGGTACAACCTCGCCTGAGACAAGCTTGACAACATCACCCGGAACAATTTCAGACGAAGGAACCTCAACAAAAATACCATCCCTTTTTACGGTAATGTTTGCCATTAATTTCTTGCTTAGGGTATCAATGGTTTTCTGGGCTCTGTTTTTCTGCCACAGTTCAAAAAATACATTTACAACCAAAAGCCCAACAATGATCAAAGACTCCTCATGTTTGCCGAGAAGCAAGGAAATAAAAAGAGTAACCAAAATCAAAACGGTGACCGGATTTGAAAGTTTTTCCAAAATCTGTTTGAAAACCGAAGGTCTTTCAAAAACAACCTCGTTTTTGCCATACTCTTTTAGAAGTTTTTGCGCCTCTTTAAAAGTAAGTCCTTGAAAATTTTTCTCTTGCGACATGTGATTATTTTATCATCTATCGCCCGCCGAGTAAGCCGGTTATAAACATAAGACTTGTTGCCTGACAAAAATTTACAAAACACAACACTTGTTTTACAATGGCGCCTATGTATGAGATTTTTGAATTAAAAAACAAATTAAAAGTTTTGCATATTCCGCAAAAAAGCGCATCGGCAACCGCCATGATCTTAACCAAAACAGGCTCAAGAAATGAAACAGACAAAAACAACGGCGTCTCACACTTTTTGGAGCATTTGCTTTTTAAAGGGTCCAAAAAATACAAAGGTCCCAAAAAGCTAAACGAAGCATTTGAGATTTTGGGCGCTCAACACAACGCCTACACCTCAAAAGAGCATACCGCCTTTTATGCAAAATCATCTCCGAGGCATATT
>JALWJR010000050.1 GCA_026996985.1 Candidatus Kaiserbacteria bacterium | reverse complement strand
GTTCACGAACGGTTTTAACAAGCTCTTTTTCTTTTTTCCAACGAGCAAGTTTTGCTTCATACTCCTCCTGCAAAGATGCGAGCTTTTGATCAATGTTTGAGAGGTTTTCTTTGCTTGCCTCATCTTTTTCAAGTTTCAAAGCCTCTTTTTGAATTTTGAGCATGCTTATTTGTCTTTGCAGTTTTTCTATCTCCTCAGGCATGCTCTCAATTTCCATCTTTAACATTGAGGTTGCCTCATCTATCAAATCTATCGCCTTGTCGGGAGCGAAACGATCGGTTATGTACCTGTCTGCCATTTTTGCGGCCGCAACTATTGCTCCATCTGTGATTTTCACTCCATGATGAATTTCATACTTTTCTTTCAGACCGCGCAAGATTGCTATAGTCTCTTCAACCGAAGGCTCCTCTACAAAAACTTTTTGAAACCTTCTTTCCAAAGCAGCATCTTTTTCTATGTATTTTCTGTACTCTGTTAGGGTTGTGGCACCTATTACTCTCAGTTTTCCGCGAGCAAGCATGGGTTTTATCATGTTACCTGCATCTACCGCTCCTTCGCTTCCTCCGGCTCCAACCAGAGTATGCAATTCGTCTATAAACAAGATTATTTCTCCATTTGACTTTTCAACTTCATCCAAAACAGATTTAAATCTTTCTTCAAACTCCCCTCTGAATTTGGCCCCGGCAAGCAAAGCGCCTATTTCAAGACCTATAATTCTTTTATTTTTAAGCGACTCCGGCACATCACCTGCAACAATTCTTTGCGCCAACCCTTCCACAATAGCGGTCTTGCCAACCCCCGGATCACCAATCAGTACCGGGTTGTTCTTGGTTCGTCTCAGAAGTACCTGTATAACTCTGCGAATTTCATCATCTCTCCCTATTACCGGATCAAGTTTTCCTTCTTGTGCCAATTTTGTAAAATCTGTTCCGTATTTTTGAAGAACTTTATATTTATTCTCCGGTGTTTTTGTATCTATTTTCATATCTCCTTTTATTTCTTTTAAAGCGCTAATAATTTTATTTTTCGTAAGATTAAAATTTTCAAATAAATTTTTAATTTGAAGGTTATCAAATAAAGCCAAAAGCAGGTGCTCCGTGCTAACGAACTCATCACCACCTTCAGTGGCGTATACTTCCGCAGCAGACAAGACGGAGACAAGATCCTGCTGTATGTAAGGTGGCTGCGATAGAGATTGAACAGAATGTGATGACAAAATATTTTTAACCTCTTGAGTCAATTGCGCAATGTCAACTTTCAAAGAAAGTAAAACCAGCTCAACCGCCGTGTCTTTTTGGTTTAAAAGTGCCAGCAAAAGATGCAGTGGTGATACCGAGCTATTTTTAAACTCCTGAGCAAAAGAGACTGCAGACTCCAGTGCCTCTCTTGATTTATCCGTTAGCCTCTCTACATTTACCATGTGTTTATTATACACCTATTTCGGTTGATGGTAAAATTCCATCTCAAGCAACACAAAATAATGAGAAATTCAAGAGATCAAGAGAACTTTCTTCTTGATTAAATACGACGAACTATTCTACCCTTGCCTCCGTAAGGATCAGTCTTAACCAATACTTTATCACCAACCAAAACCTTTATTCTGTGTATTCGCATTTTACCTGCCAAGTAAGCCAGCTGTTCCTGGCCGTCTATTTCAACTTTAAACATGGCATTTGGCAACATCTCAAGAACCACTCCTTCTTTCAAATTTTCATCTTTTTCTTTTTCGTTCATGTGTTTAGTATACAATTACTTTTCCTCAAACTCAATATTAAGCCTTATGTTCTCCGGGTTTGTCGGGAATGAGCTTCTCCAGATTGGGCGCAATTTATAAGAGTGATCAACTATTGCCGGGTTTGAGCTGACGTAGGCGTCAAACTCATCTTCGGGTTTACCCAAAACACCTTGGATAAATTTGTCTTTGTCCAAATTCCACCGTATCTTTGCAGTGCCGGAGATAGTGAATTTTACCACTTCATCCACATCGGGATCTATTTCATCTTTTTGTATAAACGCAAAGGTTAACTCTTGAGTGTTAATAATTGTTTTATCGCCTTCGGAATACTCTTTACCGGAGTCGGCAAGAATAAAGTCAGCCAAACTGTTCATTGGAAACACAATCGCTTTGGCTCTTCCCGTTGCTTGCAATTCCACACCTTCATCACCTTTAACAGTCTCGTTCAATTGATAATCAATAAACAGAGAATCTTTAAAGACAACATATTTGTCAGCAAGTCTTTCTTTCAGCTTGTTGTATAGTTTATCGGATAACGCCACTTCCAATTTTTGGCTTTCTTGCTCTCGCACAACTTCTGAAACTACCGGTTTTGTCCCTTTAAATCCGCCTGATAAAGGCGTTTTTGTTTCAGCCCATATTTTGTCATATCTGGGGTCACCCTTTAGTCCGGGTAAAGTAAATTTGGCCGATTCTTTGTTGTACTTCTCGCCCGCCTCATCGGCGTAAACGACAACTTCGGTTTTCCCGGGTATTATCTTTCCGTCAACCACCTTGTAGCCCGGTATTATGAAAGAATTTCTTACCCTGTATATTTTACCATCCGGCGCTTCAAAACGTGTATTTTTTATTATCTTTTGCGGCCCCTTCTTAAATTTGTTATATACAACTAACTTGCCGGATGCTTTTTGTTCTACATATTTTTTCTCGGTTGCCGGCACCAACACACTCTCTGTAGCCTCTTCTTCAAACACTACAAATGGCAATTCGTTTTCCTCGGGAGTTCTGTAAGCTTCTCTTATTACATCATCAGAGAGTGTAACCGAAGCCTCTCTTACCTTTAAATTTATATCGGTTTTTCCCATCAGTAAAACAACAAAAACGGTAGCAAGAACAAACAAAAGCCCAAGCCCCAAAAAAAGCCGGCTGGATTTTTTGAACTTACTACCTGAGTTTCTCACCGGTGGGTAAGTATATGAATTTAGCGGTTTTTTTCTTTTGGTCGGTTGTATGTCACGTATTGTCGGTTTCCTCTCCGGAAACTCATCGTTTATTGCATTGAAAGAAACTTTTGCCATATTGGTAAATAACTTTTAATTTACTAAATTATAACACATACAAACTTTAAAAACACAACACCCGATTGTGTATAAACAAAAAAACAAGAATGTGTCTCCGCTTTAAAAACCTGTTTCAGACAACAGAAAAACGTTCAATACATTCGTATTGAACGTTTACTGCCTTTGCCTGCCCAGACTGTAGATTTTCTAATTCACGCTTGCGTTGCAAGCGGAGCGATGTTTTTACATCGCTCCTAGAAAATCTACAGTCTGGGCTCGCCGGCTTCGTGCACCTGCCCCTCACTACCTCCCATCTTTTAATAGAACCGATACGGAAACTGTTAAAAGATGTGTACTGCTCTATGATAGCTAAGAGTGGTGACGGAGCACCTCCCTTCTCGTCCCTTCCGGCAGAGACCGACAACAACCCCCAAAGCGCTTGCTTTGGGGGTTGTGTCGCTCTAGCTGCCGGGCAGGGACTCGAACCCCGACTAACGGGACCAAAACCCGCTGTCCTACCATTAGACGACCCGGCAATAAATGTTTGCTGTTGCCGTATTTTTAAAATAACTTCGTTCTGTCCCGCAACTAACGGGACCGCATTCCAACAACTTGCCGCTGCCCTACCATTAGACGACCTGGCAATAATTTTGTTGTGCTCTGTTTTATTAACACGGGCT
>JALWJR010000049.1 GCA_026996985.1 Candidatus Kaiserbacteria bacterium | reverse complement strand
AAAACTACGATGCATCCGGAACAATTTTGGTTCTCTCCGGCAATTTGCCGAAAACAACCGTTAAAAAAGCTGGCGAGCTTGAAAAACTTGAAATAATTGAACGCAAACTTCAAAAACAAGATATAAACCCGAGCACAAAAGTGTTTATAAAATCCAAAAAAACAGACCAAACTCATTTTTATCTCGGAGTACCGGCGTTTGCATACAACAACGAAAAAGAGCATATTTTGGTTGTTCTCTCGGCAATATTGGGCGCCGGAATGAGCTCAAGACTTTTTATGGAAATCAGAGAAAAACGCTCTCTGGCTTACTATATCTCAAATGTAATCGAAACATTTCAAGATTGTGGTTACTTTGCCGTGCGCGCCGGCGTATCAAACGAAAAACTCAATGAAGCCATCTCTGCCACGGTTCAACTTCTTGAAAATTTTAAAAAACCGACCGACTCCGAACTTAAAAAAGCCAAGGAGCAAATTATATCCTCTTTACTTTTCTCGTTGGATTCAAGCGATGGGCTGGCTTTGTTTTACGGAAAACAACTTTTGCTTAAAGGTAAAATAAAAACTCCAACACAGATAATAAACAAAATAAAATCCGTAACCGCAGACGAAGTTAAAAGTTTGGCAAAAGAGCTGTTTTTGCAACCTAAAACTTTGGCTGTAATCGGTCCTCACAAAAACGAGCAGGAGCTTGAAACAATAATATCTTAATTATCGGTTTTTTGGTTTTTTCTGTAAAGCGCAAGGAGTTTTTTACCCGCCGCTTCCCTGTATCTGCAATAGTCACACTCCGGGTGCGAGTCAGGTATTTCCTCACTCTCAAGAGTATCTTTTATCTCTCTTAGAGTTTTCTCCACCCAAGAATCATCACCTTCATAAGGGATAAGGGTTACATCAAAAATAAGTTTGCCGTCAAACGCTTTTTCTTCTTTGCTTGCGTTGGCATAGACAAAATATCCGGTATCTGAAACTTTAAATCCGTTTTTTCTCAACAGCCATTGATATACTTCCATCTGTCTTTTGTATCCTTCATGCCAATCTTCATCAAGAGTTTCTATTTTTTCATCTTTGCTTGTTGATTTGTAATCAACAACTATAAGCTCCCCTTGTCGGTTAATCCAAATATCATCAACCGCCCCCGAGACGGTAAACCCAAGCTCCTGATGATAAAACTGCACACCTTTAAAATTCTCTCGCCAAACATCCATGTTCTCATGCTCAAACGGAACAGCGTCAACACCGTAGGTTTCCATAAGCGGATGTTTGCTTTGATTGGCCCTGTGAATGTCAAATTCTTTTTTAAGCAAAGCATCAACCGCAGAATTTAAATTAAAAGGAAAACCGGGAGGACGCGCAGTACCAAGCTTGTTGTCAATGTAAAAGCACCTGGGGCATTCCAAAAACAAATCTATCTTGGAGCGAGAAAGCTTCCAATTTGCTCCTCCGTAGTTGTAGTCAGACCTTCTGTCGGGGTTATAAAAACGAGACATACTAGTTTTTGCGTTTTATTTTTTCAATTGTTGTTGGAATTGTTTTTCTTGCAAAATGTTTTACGTAATATTCAACAAACCAAACTGCTGTAAAAATAAACAGAGTAAGCAAAGTGGTAAAGATTGCAATCGCATAAAGACCAAAACCGCTTGCAACACCAACACCCGCCGCCACCCAAAGCCCGGCCGCGGTAGTAAGCCCTCGCAAGGCGTTTTCTCTAAACAATATAAGCCCGGCACCTATAAACCCTATTCCGGAGATAATCGCAGCCGGAACTCTCATCGGATCAAAATTTACCCTGCCTAAAAACATGTCATTTATCAAAATTGAAACAACTACAAACAATGCCGCCGAAAGAGAAACCAGAGCAAAGGTTCGCATGCCGGCGCGCTTGCCGGCAATTGTTCTTTCAAACCCCAAAACAAGCCCCAAACCGGCGGCTACCGCAAGGTTTAAAAACAAATCAAGTACCGTAAACTCAAACATGCAAATAGTATAACAACTGTTGCAAAAGTTGCAAAAAACCAACAAGGTCGGACCTTGTAATTTTGTCTTGTGTAAAAAAGATGGGCGGCCTGCAAAAACAGACCGCCCGAATGAGCGTTACATCACGGCCACCTCGGCCTGTTCCGAGATGACCTCAAGAAGACGGGCATCTATGTAGGTTTTTCCTTTGCCCTCTGCGCCTTCTCCGCATTTGCGCCAAATTTGTGTTTCGGGGAAGTATTCGAAACATTCACCTTTCATTGTGAAGGCTTGGACCGTGGCCCATGAACCGTCGCATATTATTTGCACGACAGCTCGCACTTTCTCCAGCACAAACTCTTGCTGTCTGTACCGGTTGTAAAAAACGCAGGCCAGCTCCACCGTCTCACCCTGCTTATAACCGGCAATCATCTCAGGCATGGTACTTCCTCCTTTTTAGTTGATACAAGCTACAAGGCCATTTATTTTATACCATTTTTTTACAAACCGTCAATGCTTTTACCGCAAAGACCGTCTATCTCTTCTAAAATTTTATCCGTATTTTTAAATATTCCGACATAACGCAATATTTGCGGATTTCCTTTTATCTCCTTGCAAAGAACAATATCGGCATCAAGCAGTTTTCTTTTTTGACTCTCCGAGATGGTGGTAAGAGCCGTTATAGGGTGCACCCCCGCTTTGTCTATAAGAGTTTCTATTCCGTTGTTGTAAGGGTAATCCCAGCCCATCATATTGAGTTTTGCGCACTGTCCATATCTTATGGCGTTTCTGGTAAAGCGAGTGTTTGTTATAAGCCACGGCTCATCAACCAAAGAGTTTAAATCATCAAAACGAGCCTTTACATACAAAGCGTCTTTTAAATCGGTTTTAACTCCGAGCGCATTGTGAAATTTCAACTCAGCCGCAACTCTTTTGCCTCTGTAGTGCGCTACAAGGTCCACCTCGTGAGGGGCGCACTTCCCCTGCATGGCAACGCCGGTTCTGACTTTTCTGTATCCTATATTGCGAAACACTCCGGCCATAAACCTTTCAAAAGGAAATCCCGACGGGCCTAAATCAAGAATGGCTCTTTTGAGAGAATAACGAGCGGCAAAAGGGTTTTTTATTCTTCTTAGTTTGTCAAATGCCGCCTCGTAAATCTCTTGAGTTGTTATACCGTCATATAAAACCCTTCTCTCTACAAACCTCAAAATCTTATCCCTGATATCATGGGGAACACCTGCTCGTTTGAGAGAATTGTTGAGTTTGCGCGGATCGTAAGGTTCTTTTGTTCCGTCAATTTTAGTAACCAACACCATCGATCACATTGTAACACGTGCAAACTTTGGCGTGAAAAACTTTTTCCACAACGGCAGAGTTTATCTTGCAATACTTAAATCATTATCCGCTCTGATTTCACTTATAACACCCGCAAACCAGACAAACTCGCCAACATACAAAGTGGCAACCTGCCCCACTGCCGGAGCAAAAACGGGCTTGCAAGAGAGCACCAAAGCTTCGGTATCTGTTTTTTTAATAACTCTCGCCTCATAAAGCTCTCCTCTGTGCCTTATTCTAAGTTTACCCTTGAAGGGGATTTTAAAATTCAAAAAAGTGTTTACGTTTGAAATTTTTATCAATCTCTTGGTTTTGTAATACTCTTGCAATTGCTCTTGGGTGCCGACCGTGACAGTGTTGTTTTTTATGTTTTTATCTATCACAAACAAAGGTCTGCTCTCCGGGGTTTGAAATTTGGGAAAAATTGAAAAACCT
>JALWJR010000048.1 GCA_026996985.1 Candidatus Kaiserbacteria bacterium | reverse complement strand
GCGCTCAATAGACAAACAAAAAAAGCAGGCTCAAGAGGCGCGAAGAGTTCTTGATAGGCTGTTTGGATACGAGCTTTCGGGACTTATCTGGAAAAAAGTCAGATACGGACTCTCGGCGGGAAGAGTTCAATCTCCCGCTCTTAGAATTTTAATGGAAAAAGAGCGCGAAATTCGCGCTTTCAAACCTGAGACTTATTTTATCTTAACCGCAGAGGCCAAGGCCAAGGAATTGGAATTTATTTTAATTTCCGAGGAACAACCTAAAACAAAAAAGAGGGCTTTGGAGATAAAAGAAAAAGGAGAGAAAGCACTGTGGCAAGTTAAAGATATAAAAGAGCAGAAAGTCTCGCGAGCTCCGGCTCCGCCGTTTATAACAAGCACATTGCAGCAAACTGCCAGCTCCAGATTGGGCTTCTCCCCGTCTCAGACAATGCGTTTGGCTCAAAAACTCTATGAGGCCGGATTTATCACTTACATGAGAACCGACTCGCCCACCCTCTCAAAACAAGCCCTTGCGCAAATGCACTCTCTCATAAAACAAAAATATGGGGAAGATTTTTTGCAACCTCGCACTTTTAAATCAAAAAGTAAATCCGCCCAAGAAGCGCATGAAGCCATAAGGCCAAGTGATTTTAGCAAAACCGTCGCCGGCGGGTCAGCACAAGAGCGCAAACTCTATGACTTAATCTACAGACGAACGCTTGCAAGTCAGATGGCTGACGCTTTGATACTAAGAAGCAAACTCATGGTCTCATCTGAGAGTGATGATTTGCCCATTTTTTCAATCAAAGGACAGAGAATTTTATCTGACGGATGGTTGCTCGTCTTCCCGGAAGCCAAATCTGACGATGTGCTTCTTCCGCAACTCTCAGTTGGTGATAAAGTTTCAATTGAAAAAATAGAAATTGAAGAAAAACAAACCACTCCACCCAAAAGATATACCGAAGCCGGACTTATAAAAGAACTTGAACAAAGAGGGATAGGAAGACCGTCAACATATGCAACAATTATAAAAACCCTGCAAGATAGAGGCTATGTAATAAAAGAAGGGCGAACCTTAATCCCAACTGACACCGGTGAGGTCGTCTCTTCTTTCTTGGAAAAGCATTTTGGCAAATATGTTGCAGACGCCTTTACCGCCGAGATGGAAAAGGAGCTTGATGAGATAGCGCAAGGTCAGCGAAAATACAAAGAAACCTTGCAGGCTTTTTGGGATGAATTTGAAAAAGAAGTTAAAAGTAAATCCGATGTTGAAAAACTCACCGTTTTGGGACCGGCTCCCGAGGAGTTTAAATGCCCTGATTGCAGAGCTCCAATGCAATGGCGCCTTTCCAAATCCGGAAAATTTATGAGTTGTTCTCGCTTTCCGGATTGTCTGGGGGCAAGAAAAGTGGACGGTTCAACCATAGAACCTCCAAAAGAAACGGGTGAGCCCTGCCCTGTCTGCGGAGTTGGAGGCGAGAAGGAAAACAAAAAGAAACCCGGTGTCTTGATAGAAAGAGAAGGGCGTTTTGGAAGATTTACGGCTTGTTCAAATTATCCAAAATGCAAATACGTTAAAAAAGACGAACAATTGAACTCTACAGGTGTAAAGTGCCCGCAGTGCAAAGAAGGCGAGATAGTTGAAAAGCGCGGTAGATTTGGCGCATTTTATGCCTGTTCCAAATACCCGGATTGCAAATTCACAATGAAAGCTCGCCCCACCGGAGAAGTCTGCAGTCTTTGCGGATCGCTTATGATGGAGGGCACAAAAACCATTCCGGAACGCTGTAGCAATAAGCAATGTCCGAATCACAATCCGCATAAATTAAATAAATAAAATTACAAGATGCTTTATGCTAAAAGTATATTGTAATTTAAAACCCTCGGCAAAAAGCCGAGGGTTGTTTTTAAAAGAGCCACCAAAATCAAAGAAGGGTGAGAAAATTATACCTCCCCATAAAACCTGCTTCTGTTTTATAAATACTGACCTTGTCATCTCTTTTACTGTAAAGCCAGGCTTCATTCTCTTCCCATGAAAGGAAGGCTCCCCTTCGCTCAAAAGGAAAAGAATTGCAAAGAAGAGCTGAGGAGAAAACCAGAGGAAAGCTTTTCGCTCCAAGCTTCTCAAGAGTGCGACCTGTTTCCGCAAAGGTGAAAGGGCGTTCCGAAGGCGAAAGCAATACAAAAATATTTCTCTTGCCTCTGAACTTTTTCATTTCACCGAGCTCTTGGAAGGCTTTTTTTGTATGCTCGTCGGTTTGTCTCTCAATTGCTCTCATCTCGTTTGGCGAGATGTCATCCGGGTCTCTGCCTGCTACAAACTTTTCTCGCCACGCCTCTGCAACCTGTTTTTCATTCGGGAAGCTGTCAAGAAAAGCGGATAAGCTGAAAATATCAACAACGCAAATCTTTGAAAAGGAAAACCTGGGCTTAACGGTAACCTTCTCAACAAGTATCCCGGCTTCTTTCTTCAACTCGTCTATCTCATCCATAAACTGGTCTGTAGTGCGAGAAACTTTATTGAGAAATTCAACTTCACGCTGAGCTTGCTGAAAAACTGAGGCAAGCCTTTTTCTCTCATTTGGACAACAGATAATGCCGTGCTTGCCCGCCAGAGCTTGCAGTTTTTCTTCAGCGATACGGATTTCTTCATCGGTGAACTTAGACATCGGGTATTCCTCCTTTTACTTTTAAGGTTCACACTTCCTACAACCTATAAAAACCAAGCTCTTTTGTCAATAAACATTGACCCGCAACGGTAAATTGGCTATCTTTTTGCTATGAGCAAAATTCCGCTTGTTGTAATCTATGGAGCAACTTCATCGGGTAAAACCGACCTGGCTGTTTTACTGGCCAAGCGCTTCAACGGAGAAGTTGTCTCATCAGACTCAAGACAAGTCTACAAAAAAATAAATATAGCCTCCGGCAAAGTCACAAAAACAGAAGCTAAGGGAATAAAACATCATTTAATTGATATAGTGGACCCAAGAAAAAAGATTTACTCGGCGGGTGAGTTTGTAGCAGATGCCGACAATGCAATAGTCGATATTTACCGAAGAGGAAAACTTCCAATACTTGCCGGTGGCACAATGTTTTATATCTCCGCTCTTTTACGTGAAGTCCCGCTTCCTAAGGTTGAACCTAACTTTGACCTGCGAGGCAAACTTGAAAAACTCTCTACCGAAGATCTGTATAAAAAACTTCTTCGGATAAATCCGAGGCGCGCAAAACAAGTTGATAAACATAACCGACCAAGAATTATCCGTTCTCTTGAGGTTAGCCTCTCGGGAGCGGAATTCCCCAATAAACCCGGAAACTCTCCATACACCCCCTTAAAATTGGGAATTGAAATGAACAGAGCAACTCTTAAAGAAAGAATAGAAAAACGCGTTGACAAAAGAGTGAGAGCCGGCATGGTCTCTGAAGCTGAAAAACTGCATGCTTGGGGGCTAAGTTATAAAAAAATGCGAGAGTTGGGACTTGAGATGAGGCACTTGGCAGACTATCTGCAAAAGAAAATTGACAAAGAAGAGCTAAAAAGGCGTATAAAAAGAGATGCATGGAAGTATGCAAAACGCCAACTAACTTGGTGGAAAAAAGACAAAGATATAATTTGGATTCCTTACAATAAAAAAGGGGACTTTATAAAAGAGGTAAAGAAATTCTATAAGAAGATACATTAATATCTAATAACTCAAGGAACAAAAGTAAAAACGCGCGCAATAGATGCACGCGTTTTACAAAAAAGATTTAGATCTTGCTTG
>JALWJR010000047.1 GCA_026996985.1 Candidatus Kaiserbacteria bacterium | reverse complement strand
ATTTGATACAATTATATAATTATTTAATTAAATTTAAACACATGCCGGATTTTGAGGTGATTAAAAACTTTATTTTGGAGGATTGGGTAGGTTTGCTTATAAACCTGGCTTTTGCGGTTATGTTGATTCCGGCGCTTGCGGATAAGCAAAAACCACCCCTTACGACCTCTCTTGTAACCGGGCTTTTGCTCGTGGCGTTGTCCGTTTCAGGTTCATACAGAGCGGCTGCTCCTGCAGTTGCGGTGTTTGTGGCAGGGTGCATGTGGCTTGTGCTTGCCTGGCAGAGATATCGTCAAAGTTAAAATTCTCCGGAGAGTAGGTCTTTCTCCAGCTTGGCTCGTTTTTGTGTTGAACCTTCAATTTCGCGAGCAAAAAATTGCTTTCCGTCTTCAAGCAAATAAAGATTTTTCACCCCGGCTTCAGCCAAAGCGTTCATGCAACTCTCACAGCTCCACCAGTGCCCGTAAAGGTAGGCTTCGGCATCGTTCAGGTCTACCCCAAGCTCTTGCGCTTTTTTGATGGCAACTCTTTCGGAGTGATTGTTCGGATGGCATCCGGGGCAGAGCTCATAACCTTTTCCCGAAGGCATTCCTTCTCTTTCGCAACGGTTGTTTTTTTGATGATATCCATCTCCGTTTATTCCTTTTGAAATTATTTTCCCATCTTTTACTAAAACGGTTGATGTAACGGTCATTCCTTCAAATGCGTTTTCGGCGGCATATTTTGCGGCCTCTCTCATAAACTTGTTATCAAGCGAGACATAGCTAACAGAGAGTTCCTCGGGAATTTTTACCCCTTCCGGAAACTCGGGTTTTCTGTGATTGTTTGCAGGCGCTTTTTCCATGTTCATTTTTCAATTCTACACTTTTTTCTTCCATGTACAAAATCTAAAGCGAATCCCGTTTTCTTCTTGCCACTTGCCTTCTTCTGTTTTTTCAAACTCGCTTTCAAATTCGGGGAAAAATACATCCGCTTCCGCTTCGGCGTCAATTTCCGTCAAAAGCAGTTTATCTGTAAGCGGAAGAAACAGCTTGTATATTTGCCCTCCGCCTATAATGAAAACCTGCTTGGAGCCGTCCGCCTTCTCGGCCAAAGAGAGCGCTTCTTGAGGTGAGCTTGCAAAGATTACAGATTCCATCTTTTCTTGAGGTTTGACGCGAGTTAAAACTATGTTTGTCCGACCGGGGAGCGCTTTGCCGATAGACTCAAAAGTTTTATAGCCCATTATTATCGGGTGCCCCAGGGTTATTTTTTTAAATCTTTTCAGGTCAGAGGGAATCTGCCACAGAAGAGAGTTTTCTCTTCCAAGCTCTTTGTTTTTTCCGATTGCCGCTATCGCTATTTTCTCCATATTCAAATTATAGCATTTTGTTTTTAAGCTTGTTTTGTGTAATAATTCAGATATGAGAGAAGGAAATCGGTTTGATGAAATTTACCAAGATTTGCTGGCAAATATTTTAAAAAACGGAGTGCGCGAATTAAACAAAAGAACCGGCAAAGAAACAGCCTCTCTGCCGGGCGTTCACTTTTCAATAGATTTGGAAAAAGACGGATTCCCCATTCTTACCTTAAGAAAAATTCCCATCAAAATGTGGGTGGCCGAGCAAGTGTGGTTTATCTCCGGAGCGCGCAAACCGGCCGATTTTCTGCGTAACTTTACAAAAATTTGGGACCTTTTCACAAACCCCGGAGATGTTGTGACCGTCGCCTACGGCTATCGCTGGCGCAAGCACTTCGGGCGCGACCAACTCTCTGAGCTTATCGGCCTGCTAAAGAAAGATCCAAGCTCCAGACACGGAGTAGTGGTTACTTGGGATCCGGCAAGTGACGGGCTTTTGGGGGTAAAAAAGAAAAACGTTCCATGCCCTTTTACTTTTGTTGTAAACATAATAGGGGGCAGGCTTAATTTACACAACGTTGTGCGCAGTAACGATATGATTCTCGGTTTTCCGGCCGATGTGGCGGGCTTTGCGCTTTTGCAGATGATTTTGGCGCAAAAGCTCGGGGTAAAACCGGGAGTATACAGCCACAGCATCTCAAACGCGCATATCTACGACAATCACTACGAAGGAGCTCAAGAGTTGATAGACAGAAAAAACGAACATCCGCCAATTTTCTTTGACCTGCCGAAAAATACTTTTGAAAGAGCGGAGAAAAAAGACAAAGAGCTTGTAAAAGAGATAGTCTCTGTAATATCGGAAAAATACAATCCGCAACCGAAAATTGAAAGCATTACACCAAAGAGCATAGCGGTATAGTTTGTTTGAGTGAAAGATTTAAGTTAATATGATTTTATGGCGGTTTTAACCAAAAAAGAAATAGTTGAGAAAATAAAATCGGGAGAGTTGGAGTTCACACCGGAGATTGATAAATTTCAACTTCAAACACATTCTGTTGATCTGCGGTTGGGATATACTTTTTTAATACACAAAACTTGGAAAATCACTCAAGCCGGAAGGGTGGCACTCGGAATTGACGCTTTTTCAAATCAAAAACGCGATTTTGATGTAGTTGAGTTGGAAGAAGGACAGTTTTTTGACCTGTTGCCCGGCGAGCACATAACGGTCGCTTCGCTTGAGACAATAAAAATGCCGAAAGATGTCATGGCGGTTTTGTATCCGCGCTCTTCCGTAAACAGAAGGGGAGTGTCTGTTGATCTCACCGGCATAATAGATGCGGGCTACCAAGGGCAGTTGATAATTCCGGTTAGAAACAACACAGGGCAGGTTATAAGGCTTTATCCGGGTGAGCGTTTCTGTCAGATAGTTTTTGAGTCTTTAGGTTCAAACTTGCAACCGCACAAAAGCAGACACCACCTTAAAGATGTTGTGGATATGCCCGAGCCGGAAGATTCAGAGGAGCTAGCCCTTATAACCAAAGGAGAAGTTTTGAAATTAAAAGCAAAGTTTAAAATAGACCTATGAATTTTGATGAATATGAAAAACTCGCGGCTCGCACGGCCACATTTGATAATGCCGAGAAAGAGACTCTCTATTATTTGGCCTTGGGCATTGCCGGTGAAGCGGGTGAAGTTGTTGAGAAAATCAAAAAAATAATGAGAAATGACAAAGGTGTTATAACGGAGAGTAAAAAAGAAGAGCTTGTGAAAGAAATGGGGGATGTACTCTGGTATTTGTCGCAGTTGAGCAGGTTTTTGGGAAAGCCTTTCTCGGAGGTTGCGCGCATAAACATTGAAAAGCTTGCAGACAGGCAAAAGCGCGGTGTTATAGCAAGCGAAGGAGATAATCGTTAATTATGAAAGGAAAACTTATAGTCATAGAAGGGGGAGACGGATCGGGAAAAGCGACTCAAGCAAAGCTCCTTTTTGAAAAAATGAAAAAAAACAAAATGAAAGTTGAAATGCTTTCGTTTCCGCGTTATGAAAATTCTTTGTCAGGCAAGTTGATAGGAGAGCTTTTAGCCGGAAAACATGGAGATTTTATGTCCATGTCTCCTTATGTTTCTTCACTGCCTTATGTGTTGGACAGAGTCTCTGTAGCATCTGAGATGAGAGAAAAACTCAAAAAAGGAATTCACCTGATCTGCGATAGGTTCACACCAAGCAACTTGGCGCACCAGATGGCAAAACTTTCCGAAACCGAGCAAGATGAGTTTGCCGATTTTCTGGAGCGACTTGAGCATGAAGAGTTGCAAATTCCGCGCCCGGATTTGGTTTTGTATCTTTCCGTGCCGGCGGAAATCTCTTACGCCCTGGTTTTGCAAAAAGCCAAAAGAGGGTATCTTGATGAAGGCAAGGCTCGCGATGTTGCCGAGAGAAATCATGAGCACCAACAAAAAACGAGAAAAATATATGAAAAACTCTCTT
>JALWJR010000046.1 GCA_026996985.1 Candidatus Kaiserbacteria bacterium | reverse complement strand
CTTACCGCCTTTGTTTAAAGTTTTTATAGAATAATTGACAAACAAAAACCTGCCGTTAAGCTAAAAATAGAACAAAAACAAAAGGAGTAAGGTGATGAACTCGTTTGTGTATGAGAAAGTAAGAGAAGCGCTTGCAAACTACGGTGTGCCCGATTATGAAATTTCCGCTCTTTACAACAGACTCTCCGGTCAATACACAAATCCGGGCAGGTTTTTTCACACTTTAGATCACGTAGAGTTTGTACTCAAAAGAGCCGAGCTGGAATTTGAGTATATAAAACCGGATGAATGGCCGCTTGCTTACCTTGCTATAGCTTATCATGACATCGTTTATACTCCCGGGGACATTTTAAACGAGGAAAGAAGCGCAAATTTTGCCGTCTCCGAACTGCAAGATTTTCTACCTGTCTCTGATTTGGAGCATGTTGCGCAAGCCATTCTTGCAACAGATCACGGTAGACCTTTTGTTGGAGACAGTCTCTGCGCAGTTGTTGCCGATGCGGATTTGTCGTCACTTGCAAAACCCTGGAGGGAATTTTGTGCAGACAGGAAAAAAATAAAACTGGAGTTTAAAGATTTTTCGGAAAAAGAGTTTAAGCAAGGGACGGTTGCGTTTTTCAAAAAACTGCTTGGAAAACCTCGCATCTTTCGACTTCCAACAGCTTTCAAAAAGTA
The DNA here is from genome assembly GCA_026996985.1 of Candidatus Kaiserbacteria bacterium. GTDB lineage: Bacteria > Patescibacteriota > Minisyncoccia > Phycocordibacterales > UBA2100 > S143-145. The sequence goes on along the minus strand of JALWJR010000046.1, from coordinate 3,215 downwards.
CGAAAACTTGGCAAGACATAACATGGCCTGCACAATAGCAGAGTTAGAGTCAAAGGGGGTCTGCGATTTTGTCTGTCAGTATTGCGCAAGAGTTGCAATTGCCAAAGTTGGCGACCCGATAGAATGCGAGAAGTGTGGCTTTGACATGTTTGCCACCTTGACAAACACACATAAATAACTTAGATTGAAAATGGACTTCGGTCCCCCCTTCTCCCCTTTTCCCCCGAAAGGAGAGACGGCAAGAGGCACCTCCCTGCTCTTGCCGAAAAAACTTGGGCTCGTCTTCTGCAGACGAGCCCTTTCTTTTTTTGTAATAAAATGTAATATTTTTTTATGCCGGATATAGTTCAAAAAGGAGATAGTGTGTTAAAAAAGAAAGCCAAACCGCTTTTCAAAGACGAACTTGCAACCGAAGAGTTTAAAGCGCTTATAGACAAAATGAAACGGGCGCTTGAAAGGGAAAAATACGGGGTGGCTCTGGCCGCTCCGCAAATAGGAGAAAGCAAGCAAGTTTTTATAGTATCCGAAAATGTCCTTCCCGAAGGAGAAAAAATATTTATAAATCCGAAAATCATCAAACACTCAAAGAAAAAAGAGAACAAGCAAGAAGGATGCCTGTCTGTAAAAGGATATTATGGAGAAGTGCCCCGATACAAACAGGTAACGATAGAGTTTTTAAACACAAAGGGGGAGAAAAAAACATTGGGTGCATCCGGGTTTCTCGCACAAATTTTTCAGCATGAAATAGACCATTTAAACGGAATTTTATATATTGAAAAAGCGACTGAACTGTTTCGTGTTGATGAGGACTTTAACAGAATTGACGATGAAAAATGATAAAACAAAAATAGTGTTTTTTGGCGCTCCCCAACTTTCTCTCTGGGCCTTGCAAGAGATGGAAAATGCCGGGATTGTACCGGATTTGATAGTTACCGCACCGGCAAAACCGGCCGGACGCGGAAGAGTTTTAACAAATACCCCGGTTTACAATTGGGCATCTCAGAAAAAAATCAAAACTCTAACCCCGCAAAAAATAAATACGGAATTTAAAGATGCACTTAAAAAAGAAGTCGGTGAAAATTCCCTTTTTGTTGTTTACGCTTATGGAAAAATTTTGCCAAAAGATATTCTTGATATACCCAAATATGGAGTGATAAACTTGCACCCTTCTTTGCTTCCTAAACTGCGGGGTCCGTCACCGATTCGCACTGCCATACTGCAAGACCAAAAAGATGCTGTAGGGATTAGCATAATATTTCTTGATGAGAAAATGGATCACGGACCCATACTGTTCCAGAAAAAAATCTCTCTAAAAAACTGGCCAATTTCCGGATTGGAACTTGACAAGATACTCTCAAAAGAGGGAGGCAAAGCTCTCGCCGAGATTATTCCAAGTGTGATTGCCGGTGAGATAACACCAAAAGAGCAGGAACACAAAAAAGCAACCTATTGTCATTTTTTCAAAAAAGAAGATGCAAAAATAAACTTAAATGATGACCCATACAAAAATTTATTAAAAATATATGCATTTGAAAACTGGCCCGTTGCTTATTTTGAAGAAAACAACAAAAGAGTAAAAATAACAAAAGCCAAACTTGAAGATGGAAAACTTAAAATTCTAAAAGTGGTACCGGAAGGAAAAAAAGAAATGAGCTACGAGGATTACTTGCGTGGCAGACAAAACAACCAAGCCCTAAGTAAAATTTAGGGCTCAGCTTGTCGAGCTCTAAATAAATTTAGGGCTCGGCTTGCTTGGCAACAAGTCTAATATCTTACGCTTTTAAAGGGAGTTACTTCTCAAACCTAAACATTTCTTTTATTTTTCTGGCGCCACGCCTGAAGACGGCAAGTCTTTTTTTCTTGTCGCGACGCAGTCTTCTTTCCAACTCATCTTTTGCAACATCAATTGCAGCTTGAAGTGTCTCCCCTCTTCCAACGGCGTGCTTTCTTAAAGAACCCGAGTAAACAGTAATATCGGCTCTATACTCTCCCGCCGGCGGTTCTTGTTGAAATTCAATGTCAAATTGAGTTTCGTCATTTTCGTTGTTTATCAACTTTTCAAGCATTGAAACCTTTCCTTCCGCATACTCTTTTACCAAATCTGGTACATCAATATTTGATTTGATCATGAATTTAATTTGCATACGCTTTTTTATTTTCTAAATTGTCTTTGAATTATATCATAATTTCAAATCGCTTGTTGGGGCTCGTGGCACCGGTTTTCAACACGACACGAGCAATGTCAACATCGAAAAAATCCGCAATCAAAAAACGAACCCTCTTTGTTGCCAACTGCTTCAGTGCCGGCTCTTTCACCCAAATCTCAAATTTATTCTCCCCCACCTCCTTAAAAGCTTCCTTTCTTGAGTTTGGATGAACTTTAACTTGAACACTAATAATCTTCGTCATGTTCGTGATAGATTTTTGCCCCGCACATTTTGCAGTAAAGAGCGTTGGGGTCATGCAAAGAGAACCCGCAATTTTGACAGACAACTCGTTTTTTTGAGGAGTAGAGCATATACGTCCTCAAAAGAGAGGCTACATAAACCGGAATAAGAATTATACCGAACAGTACCATAACAGTTATGGCAATTCTTCCAGCTCTTGTAACCGGAGTTATGTCTCCGAAACCAACGGTTGTAACGGTTACAACCGCAAAATATATGGCATCATCAAATGTGTTGATTTTCGGATTTATGTGAGACTCAATTGTAAAGATTAAAGCCGATGATACGAAAAGCAGTACAAAAACCACAAAAAAGACTTTGGCCAATAAAATTCGGGTGAAATCTTTTTCTCTTACTTTGTTTTTTCCAAGGTATTCTTTGAAAAATCTAAACAACTTAAAAACTCTAAACACGCGCAGGAACTGAAGCGAACCCATCCACGGAATGAAAAACGAAAACCAAAACGGTAAAAATGCAAGAAGATCAATGATTCCGTACCAAGAAAAAATGTATTTTCGCTTGTTTGAGGCTACATATATTCTGGCAAAATACTCCAAAGTAAAAAGTAAAATAATGCTCACATCTACTAAATTTAAAATATTTAAAATTTGCTTGGGTAAGTTATAAGTCTCTGCAACAAAAATAACGGAAGAAATCAAAATTAAAGCTACTATGAGCAAATCCAAATAGAAACTTTGTTTTGAAGTTTCGTTTTTATCTGACAAAAAGGAATACAGCAGTTTTTCACATTTTCTTTTTTTGGTTTTG
>JALWJR010000045.1 GCA_026996985.1 Candidatus Kaiserbacteria bacterium | reverse complement strand
CCTTATCCAAAGTTAAAACCGGAGGTTCAAGTTCTTGTTGTTTTTTCTCTATTTTTGCACGCAAAAACTCAAGCTCTTCTTCGGGGTTTTTTATCGGCTCCGGCGGATGATATTCATATGAATAGCTCTCTTGCATAGGAAAATTATACCACGCAAGAGAGTTATTTTTTAAAATTACTGTTGATTAGATGTCAGGGATTACCACCACCAATCCCAACCATACCAACCGTCATACCAATCTTGCCACGGGAAATACCATCCCGGAGGATAATAGTCATAGTAGTCGTAATAATCGTAATAATCATCGTAATAGTTGTAAGAGCGCAAAACCACCACAGTGGCTTTGGCGGTTGAAGAAAGTCCTTTGTCATCTGTAACTGTGACCGTTATTTGGTACGTACCGGGCTTTGAGTAAGTGTGTGTCAGAGAAATTGTTTGACTAAAAGTATTTGCGGTTTGCGCCATGGGTTTGTAGCGAAAATCCGTATCTCCCCAATCTATTTTGTAACTTAAATTATCACCATCCGGATCATAGGCTGTGAGAGTCCAAGTTCCTGACTGGCCGATATACAAAGTTGTTGGACCCGAAAAATAGGTTATGCTGGGGGCGTTGTTGTTATAAGATGTGTTTTTACACTTTCCTTCGTAGTAAAACTGGGCCCCGGCATCTTGTAATTTGCAAATATTTTTATAAGTCTTGTACGTTGGAAAATATCCACAATAATAATCACATTTATATTCCCATTTTATGCCACATACAGGAGTGGAACCTAACGAACATACAGAAGGCGGTTTTGGATAAGTATTTATGCTCGCTTTAATTTTCCAGTTACCCCCTTCACAAATATACACCGCATCCGAAACACAAGATTTAAGTCCGCCCGAAAGCGTTATACAAGTTGCCGTATACCCTTCAGGTCTTAGAATTGATCCGTCATAGCACCCGGCCGGCACATTTGACGTGGCTTGAGCCACAAACACGCCTGATAAAAGAAACAATATGGAAAAAATAAGTTTTCTCATAAGCTAAAATAAACATTAACAATTTTAATGTACAACTTAAACTAAAATATGTCAATAGAATATTTTACAATTTCGTCAAAATCTCGGCGCCATCTTTTGTTACAACTATGGTGTGTTCAAAATGCGCAGTCTGTGATCCGTCTTTTACTCTGTAGGAGTAGCCATCCGGTAGAAGTTCAAGCTCTGCGGAACCTGCCGAGAGCATGGGCTCCACCGTTATCACCTCACCTTCCTTTAGAATGTAGTCCGAATCGGGCGCGCCATCGTAGTTTCCCACAAATGGTCTCTCATGAATTGATTTGCCGACACCGTGTCCACCCAACTCCGGAGGAAGAGAAAAACCATACTTTTGCGCGACTTCACTTACCGCTTTGTTTATCTCACCTACGCGAGTCCCCGCTTTCGCCTTGGAAATTCCCGCCTGCCTCGCCTCTACTGTGGCGTCTATAAGTTTTTGATCCTGTTTTGAAATATTGCCCACTCCCACGGTTAAAGCGGCGTCAACAAAAAGACCTTTATACTCTATAACACAATCTATGGCAACCAAGTCCCCTTCTTTGAAAACCGTCGGTTTTTCATTTGGAATTCCGTGCACTATCAAATCATTGACTGAGACACAAAGCGCCGCCGGATATGGTCTTCTTGAGCCCTTGGGAGTATAACCTAATGTTGCTGGAGAGACTCCAAACTCTTTCATTTTTAAACGCGCCAAATTCTCCAGCTCAAGAGAGCTTGCGCCTTCTTTTGTCTCATCAGCAAGAATCTTAAGCAAAGATGCAAGAATTTTTCCACCCTCTCTTAAAATTTTTAATTCTTTTTCATTCTTTATAATCATAAAAGTACAATACAGTAAAACAGTTACTCGGGCAACACCAGAGTACCGTAATTGCCATCTTCAAATTTATCCAAATCAGTCATTGATACAACTTTAATAGGTAATTTGTTATCACGACATAGAGAAATTGCCGTTGCATCTGCAACCTTTAGTCCTCTCTCCAGCGCTTCAGTTGCAGTGATTGTGTCTATCTTATAAGCTTCTCTGTCCAATTTAGGGTCGGCAGAGTACACTCCATCTACTCCGTCTTTTGCCAAAACCAAGGTCCCACAGTTTAGCTCAAGAGCGCGTTGCGCGGCGGTGGTATCAGTAGTGAAATACGGCATACCAGTCCCGCCGGCAAAAATCACCACGCGTCCCTTCGCCAAGTGTCGTCGCGCGCGTTGCGGCATATAGCTTTCGCAAATCTGTGGCATAGAGATAGCGGAAGAGACACGAACCACCAACCCTTGAGATTCAAAATAATCCCTCAGTACCAATGCGTTTTGAACTGTCGCCAGCATTCCTATGTAGTCTGCTGTTGGACGGCGAATTGATAAATTTCCCGCCAAATCTCTTCCTCTGAAAAGATTTCCTCCGCCCACAACCAAAGCCACTTCAAACCCTTTTTCCTGTATGTTTTTTATTTTCTCTGCGGTTTTTTTCAAAGTTGGCTCGGTGTATTTATCTTCTCCGGAAGAGAGAGCCCCGCCTGAGAGTTTAATTAACACTTTCTTCTTGTCTTTTTCCATACTAGTTGTTTAAATAATCTGATAACTTCTCTTTTATTTCTTTGTAGACATCATCGGGTGCTTGCTTTCCGTTTATATTTATGAGTTTTCCTTCTTTTTCATACTCCCTCAAAACAGGCTCCGTGTATTCTTTAAAATCTTTAATCCTTGCTCTTATGGCATCTGCAGACTCATCTTCTCTTATCACAATCTCTCCCCCGCACTCGTCGCAAAATTCTTTATCATAATCGGGCATAAAAGATTTGCCACAGCTTGCGCACACTTTCCTTCTAACAAGCCTGTTTAGCGCCTCTTCCTCGGAAATTAAGATATTTAAAACCACAAAGTTCCTATCTTGTTTTTCCATCCACAAATCAAATTCTTTTTTCTGCCCCAACCTTCTGGGAATCCCGTCAAATATCATTTTCTCCGGTAGAGCGCCGTTGTTTTTCTCTTTTATCTTTTCTGTGGCATCATAGAAAACTTTCATTACGTTCTCATCGTCAACCAGATTTCCTTTGTTTATTATGTTTTTTAAATGTTCCGCAAGGGGTGAGCTGGTTTTGAGAAGTTCTCTGAATACCGCTCCCATTTCAAAAATAAAAAAACCAAATTCTTTTGAAAGTTTTCTGCCTTGCGTACCTTTGCCACTTCCTTGAATTCCCAAAATTACAATATCCATAGACCTGTTCCCAAATAACACAAAGTGCATTTTGAGCAATTTTTGAGCGAAACGAAGCTGAAAAAACCGAGCAAATACGGTGTATTTGTGAGCGTTTTTGAAGCAAGTTGCAACCAAAAATTGCCAAAATAAACGAAGTGCTTGTTTGGGAACAGGTCTCATATTAATTTACGAAATTATTTTCTTTTAAATAATTATACAGAGTTTCTATCGCCTCGTCCAACTTACCTTCTTTATTTACAACCACAAAATCATATAAATCTTTATGTTTTAAAAATTCATTTGAATACTTCATTCGCTCTTCAATGTATTTTTCATCTGTCTCTCCTCTTTTTATCAAACGCTTTTTTAAAATTTCCGGAGACTCAACCGTTATTAAAACGGCTTTTATTCCCGGAAACATTTTTTGGGCTGATTGCACACCTTTAAAATCGACTTTCCAAACTCCAAGTGCTCCGGAGCGCGCCACTCTTTGCAGCTCTTCTTTTGTTACTCCGTAGTAGTTGTCGTTGTAGTGTTGCGCCCACTCAACAAATTCATCATTTTTTATCTTTCTTTCAAATTCATCTTTTGAAATAAAATAATACGGACTACCTTGAAACTCCCCGTCTCTGGGTTCTCTGGTGGTTGTGGTTATAACCCTTTCAATTGGAGTTTTATTTTTCAAACCTTCAATGACGCTGTCCTCACCAGCTCCGGAGGGTCCTGAAATTATTATAATTCTTGAAGTATCAAGCATGGCAATACTATATCTTTTTTTAAGTGTTTTTCAACCAAGCCTTAAAAATTTAAGGCTCGGCGCGCCAAGCTTTAAATAAAACTGAAATTCGGCTTGTTTGAAAACAAGTCTGTTTTATCTCCAAAAAAACAGCAAGTTATAAATGCCGGAAAGCAATCTTCTCCACCAAGGCTCATTTGCAACTTCGGGTTCGTTATCTGTTTGAACATTACCTTTGTTTTGCACAAAACTATCTCCGGGCAATGGCATATCGTTTTGTTGTTCTTGTTCAAACAATTTTCGCGCTTGCTCCAGCTCTTGTTTTGTTATAAATCCTTTGTCTTTCTCAAATCCGGGAAGGTAAATCTCCTGCTTGGCATCAGGTGTTAAAATTTGCCTGTTTTGATCGCCACTATCCTCACCGGTGAAAATTCCGGTTAAAAGTTCGTGCATACTCTCTGTCTCAGTTGGCACCCGACTGTCTTGCTCATCCTCATTTTCATTTTTGTTTACATTCGTATTTGTGTGTGAGACAAAATTTGATACCCACCTACCAACACTTACCAAAGGTGAGAAATAATTGGCAACCGTACCGTTGGAGTTTTGTTCATTTTCAAAATTTGTATAATCCTCCGGTGTTTCGGTATCTTCCTGTGAACTGTCTTCTGAGCCATCAATATATTCTTGATTTGTATAAGTATTTTCTTGTTGATCACCTACTGGATCGTTAACATATTCTTGATTTGTGTCTGTATAGGCATCTTCTTGTGAACTGTAATCATACCAGTTGGTATCATCTGCATTCCAAGTATCTAAATCAAAGTTGTCACTTTCCGGGTTGCTCTCCGGAGTTAAATCAAACAACTCCGAGCTGGAAGATGAACCGTCAAAAAGGTTATTGTTTTGTTCATTGTCTAAGTTTAAGTTGTTCTCTCCTTGCTCCCACCAAGGTCTCTCAAGAAAATCTTTTGGCAGATTCTGCTCATCAACATTGGGCGGAACAGTCGGAGCATAATCTCTCATATCTCCCGAGGAACCGAAATCTTGAAGTTGTTGTAGATTTAGCTCACTACTTGGCAAGGAAGAAGTAAGGTCGGAATCCGAAATTGTCACCTCGCCAAATCCACTTTGTATATCATACCCTGCAGGGGTCTCACAGTTTATTTTATTTATCCCTTGAATTAATCTTTTACCACATGAGTTGTTGGCAAGTTTTATCGCGGCTTGCGCTATAGTCTCGTTTGTAAGCCCGCAGTTATTATGCCATTTTGCTCGTGTAAAATTAGCTGTTCCGGAGTTTATTGCGCGCCCGACTTTGGGAGGCGCAAATTGAAACAGCTGATGCACAGAGGCTCGTATAAGCTGATTGTTGGTGGTACTCTGAAGCGCTTTTTCAATGCGCGCATGTTGCGCAAGAGCTATAATGGTTGAGTACATATGATGGAACCTGCCTTTGGAGGGGCCCAGAATTTGCCCTTGTCTTGTGGCTGAGAGCATGTGTCTGTAGACCTCTCTGTTTATCTCCCCTTTGTCAACCAAAGCAGACATTTTAACCAAATCACCTCCCAACACTTTAAGAGAATCAATTACAAACGGAACACCTTGCTGGAATGAGCCGGCAAATGAACTGCCTTTTCTGTGTATGTTTTGCCTTCCTCCGGTTTCAACATGAAATACCCCCGACATTGACTTGGCTAAAGAGCAACCGTCAACGCCGAAAAGCTTTCCGTAAGCGCGTGATATCTCCAGTATGTCTTTGTAAGGATCCTTTGAGTAAGGGCCGGTAAGGTTGTCATATGTTATGGATGGGCTGGCAAACATTTCACCCTTTACGGATATATTTGCAAATGAAAATAAAGCAAAAATAAAAACAACAAAAACCAATGCTCTCAATTCTTTCATTGAGATTATTATATCACAAATACTGAAATTAAATTGTGTTAGTATTCCCTTATTGAAAGTTGTGCTTCAATTTTCTTTATAATATCAAGCACAACCGCAACAACAATCAAAATGGAAGCGCCACCTACGGCAAATGTGGTGACACCGGCTGAGGCCTGAACCAATATAGGCAAAACGGCTATTATTGCCAAAAACACAGCGCCGACGAAAGTTATTCTGGTTACAACATTTCCCAAAAACTCAACTGTGGGCTCCCCCGGCCTTACACCGGGAATAAAAGCTCCGCTTTTTTGCAAATTGTCTGCCATTTTTTTAGGTTCAAATGTGATTGCCGTATAGAAAAATGTAAAGATAAACACTAAAGCTGCATAAACAAGAGAGTATGCAAAACTGTTTGTCATAAAAGCTTGAATTGCCAACGCAACAGACTGCGCTTTCTCAACTCCCGAGGCGACAAGAAAGTTTGCCACCATCTGAGGGAAAAGTATCAAAGAGATGGCAAAAATAATCGGTATCATTCCGGACTGGTTAACCCTGATAGGTATGTAAGTTGATACATGTTTTGCGGAAGCAATTCCTCTACCCTCTTTGGAGTAAGTGATGGGAATAGGGCGTTCGGCTTCCGTAATAAAGACAACCGCGGCCGTTACAAGCAAAACCAACGCAACAAGACCCGCATAAATCGGCAACTGCGTTATGTCAAACGCCAAAACACTTTGAACCACAACAGAAGGAATTGAGGCCACGATTCCGGCAAAAATAATCAAAGAAACCCCATTTCCTATTCCAAATTCGGTTACCAGCTCACCTATCCACATCAAAAGAATGGAACCGGCAACCACGATCGCAACATTTGTTATAAAAGACAAAGTATCGGCATGAACCAGCACCCCTTCTCTGGATAAAAGCAGAAGGAATGCTATACCCTGCAAAACAGCAAGAGGCACGGTCAGATATCGTGAATATTGAATAAATTTAACTCTTCCGGCCTCACCTTCTTCATGATACAAAGCCTTTATTTTCGGAGAAAGAACGGTCATCAATTGCATAATAATGCTTGCGGTAATAAACGGACCTACACCGAGTAAAACTATGGATAAATTGGCAAGACCTCCTCCTGAAAACAGGTTCATGAGCTCCAAAAATTGATTGTTGCTGAAATACTGTTCCAGGCGCAAAACATCAACTCCCGGAACCGGAATGTTTGCCAGAAAACGAAAAACAACCAAAGCTCCCAGTACAAACAGCATTCTTTTTCTCAAAACATCGTCGGTGAAAAGCAATTTTATTTTATGTACAAAATTTTTGAACATATTACTTTATTTGTCCACCGGCTTTCTCTATCGCTTTTTTTACAGATTCAGATACGGGCAATCCCACAATTGTGACTTTCTTTTCAATTGCGCCTTTGGCAAGAATTTTAACTGCCGGTTTTTTACCGCTTCTAAGTGATACAATACCTTTCTCAAGCAGAGAATCAATTGAAACTTCTTCTCCGTTTTCGTATTTATCGTTAATTGTTGCGAGATTAACAGGAAGAGGTTTTATGTTGGACGAGTTTACGGAACGAGCTCTGTGAATTCCGTGTCCTCGCAATTTTGGAAATCTTTTTATAAAATCACGCATCTCCGGACGTATGCTGTGTCCTGCGCGCGCTTTTTGTCCCTTTGTTCCGCGTCCGGAGGTTTTACCTCTTTTCCCACCCCTACCAACACGCGGTTTTGATTTCAATATTTTACCTCTTATTGTATTTAAACCTGCCATAAGCTATTTGTTTAATTTCTTAAGAGCTTCAATTGTAGCTCGCGCAATATTTATGCTGTTTTTGCTTCTTGTCATTATTTTTGCAGTCACATCGGCTACTCCGGCCAAATCAAGTACGGTACGAGCGGCAGCTCCGGCAACCAAACCTCTCCCCTTTGCCGGGCGAATGTTTACTACGGAAGAGCCGTATTTTGCAGACACGTCAAAAGGAATGCTACCGGATTCCGTTCGATTTACTTCTATCATGTTTGCTTTCGCATCACGTAGCGCTTTTTGAATTGCCAATGCGGTATCTGTCGCTTTGCCGACTCCAACTCCGACTTTTCCGTTTTTGTCTCCGGCAACCATTGTAACGGAGAAGCTGAACCTTCTACCTCCGGCCATAACACGGGTTACCCTGCGAATATTTAATATTTTTTGTTCAAATTCGGGTTTTTTATCAGCTCTCGTATCGCGACGAGCCGACCTGCGACGCGCAATTCTCTTTTGCGCTTTTCCTCTGGTGTTTTTTACTTCCTCTTTTGTTTTTGTTGTTTGTTTCTCTTCTGTCATAATACTTTTTAAAATTGCAAACCTTCTTCTCTTAACGTATCTGCAAATTCTTTGATAGTTGAAACATAAGCAAATCCGCCTCTGTCAAAAACTAGCTTTTCAATTCCGACTTTTTTCATTTTGTCTGCCAACTCACGAGCTGCAGATATTGCTCTTTCTTTTTTGGTTTTGCCTTTTTGTTTAAGAGAAGAGACGGCAAACAAAGTGTTTGACGTCGTATCGTCTATAGCTTGGGCTATTATTTGAGTATTGCTTTTGTATACGCAAACGCGAGGTCTTGCGCTTGTACCAAATATTTTTGCCCTTACTCTTTTGTGTCTTAATTTTCTTTTATCTTGTTTTGTTTTCATACGACCTCTTTATTTGTTAGCTTGCCACTCTTTTACCTTCTTTGCGCCTTACGACCTCATCGGAGTATCGTATACCCTTTCCTTTGTAAGGCTCCGGTTTTTTAACTGCACGAATCTCGGAGGCAAACTGCCCCACTTTTTGCTTGTCTATCCCTTTTACAGCTATGGTGTTTTTATCAACGGATACTTCCAAATCTGCCGGAATTTCAAGTTCAACCGGGTGTGAGAAACCGACGTTTAAAACTATTTTGTTTCCTGAAACATCAACTTTATACCCGATTCCTTCAACAACCAACTGTCTTTCAAAACCTTCCGTAACTCCTTTTATCATATTTTTAAGATGGGAAGCAAAAGTACCCCACAGAGCGTTTGCAAATCTTGAGTTATCCTTGGGAGAAACTTGCGCTTCGGTATCTTTTATTTCAATATCAACCAACGGATGAACTTTTACTCTAAGTTCACCCTTTGGACCTTTAACCTGCAAAATGGAATCTGAAAAAACAACTTCCACTCCTTGAGGTATTGTGATCGGTTTTTTTCCTATCCTTGACATAAGCTTTAATAAATTTCAAACAATGCTTCTCCACCTAAATTCTCCTCTTTTGCTTTCTCGCCTGTCATAATTCCTTTTGAAGTGGAGATAACAAGTGTTCCCTTTCCATACTTAACCGGGAAAATATCTTTGCTTTTTATGTAAATTCGACGTGACGGTTTTGAAATTCTTTTTATCTCCTCAAATGAAGGAGTACCGTCTGTATACTTAACCGTTACAACCAATTCTTTTTTTGCTTTCTTTCCAACTTTCTCGGCAGATTCCAAATATCCTCTCTCAACCAACAAATCAGCAAGTGTGTGTTTTATTTTGGAATAAGGTACACGCACTTCAGATTTGCCGACCATCGCCGCGTTCTTAATTCTTATCAGAAAATCTGCTATTGGATCTGAAACTACCATGATGCTTTCTTAATTCCCGGAATATTTCCCTTTAGCGCCTCTTCGCGGAAACAAATTCTACACATATCAAAATCACGCATGTACCCGCGAGGACGACCGCATTTAAAGCAACGACGAACAACCCGCGATTTAAATTTCGGGGGTTTCTTTGCTTTTGCTATCATTGATTTCTTCGCCATAAAAACAAACCGCTCATTTGAGCGTGCATCTATATTACGCGAAAAAAAATAAAAGTCAAATTTAAATTTCTCCAGTGGCTAATGCAAAAATACGGCTGATGTTATGGACAGTAAAATCGCAACAGCCTTCCTTGGGCTCCAGTGTTCTTTATAAAAAATTATTGACAAAACAATCGGAACAAGAATGTAAAAAGAGTTTATGGTGTAGACTGCAGCTAAGGGTCCGCCGTGTTTGTATGCCAATAGCAAATTTAGATAACCGCCAAATCCAAAAACCGAAGTTACAAACAGCAACAATACGAATTGCTTGTTTATGTTACCAAATACTGATTTGTGTTTTTTGTTTGTTTGCATTTTATATAAAATTATCCCGGAAATACTTCCAACAAGCTCTGAAATGGCTATAAATACAAAAATGTTTCCAAGTATTTCAGCGCCATATTTTGAAATTGTTGTTGATACAGATGCAAAAAATGCTGCAACCACCATAAAAAACAAACCTAACCAAAGGTTTTTCTGTCTGTTTTTTTCACTCTTGTGTATCAAAAACAAAGGGACGGTGATACCCAAAGCCAATCCAAACAACTCTTTTAACGTGAACCATTCATGAAAAAACAGAAAACCGAACAGTAAAGTCAAAAGCGGACCAACCGTTTTATATAAAGGAAAAAATATTGCCGTATCTATAAAATTTAGACTTTCAAGTCTGGAGACCGAGCCCAACATAAAAGTTACACCCACCAGTGCTCCCAGTATGGCCCCAAAAAACAAATGGCTTATATTGCCATTTACAAAAAATAAAGCTACGGTACCCGCCATTGCAGAGACAAAAAACTGAGTACCGGAGTTTATAAGATAAGATGGGTACCCTTTTTCAACCAGTATTTTCTGCAGGAAAGAATAACCGCCGGAGAAAAAAGACGATGCTATCGCATATAAAAACCAGCTACTCATAATGAGTAAGTTTAACACAAATCAACTAAACCAAGGGGAACTCTATCGTAAAGGTGGTGCCGGAGCCTTTTATGGATTGGGCATAGATTTTACCACCCATATATTCAACTATTTGTTTTGTAATCCACATTCCAAGGCCGGTACCCTTTTGTTTACGCACATCTTTATCAGGTGAGCGCCAGAATTTCTCAAACAAGTGTGATAGGTCTTCCGGTGACATTCCAAGTCCGGTATCGGAAACAACAAAAACAGCCTTCCCTTGTTCTTTTTTCAATTGAACGGTAACACTGCCTTCAGGGGTGTATTTTATGGCATTGCCTATAACATTTATCAATACTTGCCTTAGACGATTCGGATCCGCATTTATCTTTAGATTTCTCTCGGCATCAACGATGAATTTCAATCCTTTGCTTTGTGCATTAGAAGAGAGAGTGTCCGCAACATGTTGCAAGGTCTCATACGGGTCAATTACCTGCATTTCATAAGACAGACGCCCTTGCTGAATTCTTGAAACATCTAAAATATCAGCTATCAAACTGTCCAACTCTTTTGCCGATATATCTATCCTGTTTAATGATTTAACCCCGGTCTCAGATTTTACTTCATTTAAGCTTTTTAAAATATCGACATAACCTCTTATTGCGGTAAGGGGAGTTCTAAGCTCGTGACTTGCCATTGAAATAAAATCATCTTTCATTCTGTCTATTTCTTGCAATTGTTTATACAAAACCGCATAGTCTATTATTCTGGCATGTTTAAAAAACAAAAGCAGTAAAAAAAGCATAATTAAAATCAAAATAAGCATCCCGTTTTTTATATCGGCACTTATTTTCTTATCCGCCCAACTCATACTTTGTCTGGTTACCGCAACGGCTTTCACCTTCCCTTTCTCATCTACTATGGCACGAGAGGTTTTAAAAAACCTCTCACCTCCGATAACTTCCTCAACCGTAAATGAGTTATCGGGATTTGCTTCAGCCAAACTCAAAACTATGTCATAACCGATCAAATCAGTCCCTTCTTTCTTTCTGTCAACCGAATAAATGATTTTCCATCGCCCATCTACTTTTTGCACAATCATAAAATCTACTATTGTTGGATTAAGTCTTACAAGGCGAATCATATGTTTACGCAAAAGATCCGGTTCATCAAACAAAATACTCGCTAAAGGGACAAAAGCATCTTGTAAAGAGCCTATACGGACATTAACAAGCTCATCTTGCGCCTGTTTGGCAATAGAAACAAATCTGTTGGCTATAAACAAATAAGAAGAGAAAATAGCAATCGCAACAAAAACCGTCAGCCACAGTTGAGGGTGATTTTTAAATTGAATCAGACCATCTTTTATTATCTTAAACAATTTCATAAAGTGTTTGGAGACACTGTGTGTTTTCGTGACAGTTTAAATCCTAAAAACAACAATATAAACAAAACGAAAATCAAAGCCACCAAAAAAGAAGTAATGAACATGTACTTCTTAAAAATATCAATGATTGACGTCTCGGCAATATTGACTGTCAGAGGTTCAAAATAAGCGGCTTCCGCTGTGAGAGTAAACGGCACAGCCGGAGATTTTGCCACAATTTTTCCCGCATAGTTAACGGTTGCCACATAAAGCTCGTGTTTTCCGTCTTCAAGCTCGGTTTTGAGCTCATAACTCCAATGACCCCTGTCATCCGCCTTTACCGTAACAACTATGGGTGTAGAGTACACAAACAACGTAACGAACGAATTTGGCAATGCGCTTCCTTCTATTTTCAACTTGTCGGGTTGTTTTTCTATTTTTGTAACCTCAAATACTTCGGGAACAACTTCACCGGCGTATTTCGGAGATTCAACCGGTGCCGGCTCAGGTTCCGGCGAGTGCACATTTAATCCCAATGCTATTTTTTCACCATCCGTAAGCTCTCCCCCGGCTGTATAAGGATTGTTAGGGTCAGTTTTATAAACATAAATCTCATCGTAATCTGAGACACCATCACTATCGGAGTCCTTAAATAAACTCTCCCACTGTTTCGGAGGTAGCAGATCCATATATTTTGTCATGTCCTCGGCCTTTTTGTTTATTCTTTTTACGACCTGGCGTGATCGCTCACCTGTTTCAATTTTCAATCCGGTTTTGCGCTCTATCTCACGCACCAAATCTTCCAAAGATGACCCGACCGCAATTCCGACAGAGTTTGGAGGAATCTCTTTTTTAACCGTTGATTTTAATATTAAATCTGCATCTCGTTGCGCTTCTTTTGTTAGATCTTGAATATGCTCTTCGATTTCTTTCTTTTCATAGCTTTGTTCAATTTTTTTGTCAAAATTTTTATCTGCAAAAGCCTCTTTTCTATCATGCAACATAAATTTTTCTGACAATTCATCATTTATATCTTTAGTGTATTTTTCATGTTCTGTCACCTCTTCTTCAGTTGCACTAAACTTAAACTCGTCTTTTTTTTGTAATTTATTGAACTCCTCTTCAAAATTATCCTTTTCAAATTTGTCACCAGTGGGTGTTATTGAAGTTTCTCCAATAAAATCAGATATTTGAATATGCAGGGTTTCTTGTATTTCTTTTTCAAGCTCTTCTTTTTTTATTGTGGTCAATCTGAAGGCTCGCGCCGTTTCTCTGATTATTTTTGTTTGATTTTTCAATTCATCTTCAGCACTTGAACTTTTTTCTTTGTATTCATCTTCTTTTTCATTAAAACTACTTGCTTCATACACAAATCCTTTCTGCTCATCACCTGTATTTGTTTTTTTGTTATTTCTGTTTTTTTCTGCTTCACTTTCTGTTTCACCACTATCTGATATTTGATTTTGTTCTATTTTATTTTGAGCTTGAGATGAAACATAATCCAAATCATCTTTCACCTTTTCGTGAGTTTCCACAAAAGATTCTTTGTCTAAATCTAAATTTGAAAAATTAATATTATATCCGTAAGTAAAATTAAAAATTGCTATTAAAGATAATATTGAAAGTAAGTGATATACCTTTTTCATTGCTATAAATATAACATGCTCCACACATTTGTGGAGCATGTTATTCACAGTAATATTTTTATGTATTTCTCTATTGTGCTGTTGATTTTTCTTTGAAAGGCAAACCTATCTCTCTGAGCAGTTTTTCGGTTTCTTCTTTTGAGTTTGCGGTTGTAACCAAAGTCACGGCCATGCCAAAAACATTTTTCAACTCTTCATCTGAAGTCTCCGGGAAAATGGTGTGCTCCGGAATTCCGATTGTGTAGTTGTTCATCTCATCTATCGCATCCAAAGAAAGTCCTCTAAAGTCACGTGTTCTCGGTAAGGCTATGTGAATCAGTTTATCCAAAAAGTTATACATTCTCTCTCCTCTTAAGGTTACTTTGTAACCCACCGTTTGACCTTGGCGGACTTTGAACCCGGCAATTGACTTTTTAGCTGTTGTGTATGCGGGAGCTTGCCCCGTTATCTTTGCCAACCTGTCAGGAATAAGTTCAAGTTTTTCTTTGTCGGTTATTGAACCGGTACCAACCGAGACAACCACCTTTTTTATTTTTGGTGATTGCATTCTGTTTTTGTAATTAAAAACATCTTTAAATTTTTCAAAAAAGTTGTTTATTTTTTCTTTTACCGTCTCCATAATACTACTTTATAACTGAACCGCTTTTAACAGCTACGCGAACCCTTTTGCCATCTTTTCTCTCAATTCTTACTCTTGTGGGTTTTTTTGTTTTCGGGTCAACTAAAGCCACGTTTGATACATGTATCGGCATTGTTTTTTTAATCACCTGTCCCGATTTGCCGGCGGAAGTGCTTTTTTGATGTTTAACATAAACGTTTACCCCCTCAACCAAAACTTTATCAAGCTTTGGAAACACTTTCAAAACACTGCCGACTTTACCTTTGTCTTTACCTGTCAGCACATAAACTTTGTCACCTTTTTTTATCTTTAACTTCTTCATATGCATTTTTTTACAAAACTTCCGGAGCAAGAGAACCTATTTTTTGATACCCGGCTTCCACAACCTCACGAGGTATGGGACCAAATATACGGTTTGCTTTAGGTTCCTTTTTCCCTTTTTCAACGATAACAACCGCATTATCATCAAAACTTATGTATGAGCCGTCTTTGCGTCTGTAAGCTTTCTTTTGGCGTACAACAACTGCTCGTAAAACATCTTTTTTCTTAACGGGTTTTCTTGGCTCGGCAACTTGCACAGATATTACAACTTCATCACCTATTTGAGCATAACGGCGCTTGGAACCACCAAGAACCTTAAAAATCCTTCCTATTTTACCGCCCGAGTTATCTGTAATTTTCACTATTGTCTGTGGTTGCAACATAAGCCTATTTTATAATTCTTTTTAAAACAAAATGTTTTCTTTTTGAAATCGGTCTGCTCTCTTGTATTTCAACAATATCTCCAACGGAAGCGGTGTTACCCTTATCATGCACCAAATATTTTTTAATTCTTTTGATGAATTTCTTGTAGCGCGGGTGCTTCACAAAACGCGCAACTTCAACCTTTGCGGTATCTTGCATGGCAGTGCCGACCACCGTCCCTCTTAATACTTTTCCTTTTTGTGTTTTTGTCTCCATATTAGCTGTTTGATTTTACTCGTTGATTTAATTCCGTCAAGATGCGGGCTATTGTTTTTTTAAGCTCTCTTCCTTCTTTGGTGTCCCTGGTGTGCGATCCGGCTGAACCAAAACGAAACTCTCTTAGCGCCTCGCGAGCTTTTTGCAATTCTTTGTATAAATCTTTTTCCGTTTT
>JALWJR010000044.1 GCA_026996985.1 Candidatus Kaiserbacteria bacterium | reverse complement strand
GGGTTTGGTCGGGGTAAAGATGATCTCCACGATTTCCGGGTGATATTCGGGATCATCGCTGGTCATATTCCAGTCGATGATCTGGTGGAAGCCCAGAAGATACCCCCGTCTGTCATATATTTCAGCAAACTCGATTTCAGTCCAGCGGAGGAATACTCCTTTCTCCTCCGGATCTTTCGTGGCGGGAGCGGTTTTTCGCTCCAGCCACCTCCGAAGGTCGTTAAACCGCCTCACAATCGGCGGCTCATCCAGCGGTAATGGCTTGGTTACGGTTGTTTGGAAAAAGACACTCGCCACCGCAAGCAGTACCGCACCGACCGGCGTGGCGATAGCGAGCGGAGCGTAGAAAAATAGCGCCACCGCAATCAGTACACCGCCAACACCGACGGCGGCGTACTGATGGAAAATATTGTGTTTGTTAAACGGGATAATTTTCATCGCGAAACCCTCCTCTTTGATATAGCGATCCTGCTGTGTTGGACCGCTTTCTGATTTTTGATTATACATTAAAAATTTAGTTTTGTCAACCAATTCAGATATATTGTTAATTTCTTATTTATTATTTCAATTCTCATTTATAGTTTCTAAATTTCTCATTTTTATACACCTTGCTTGCGTTGTGTGGTACAAGTTGCTATAATGTAGCTACAAATGGAAGTTAAACATTACATAATCATAGGAAATCGCAAGTATGCGTACATTTTGCGCCCCGCGCGCAAAAAAACAACGATTGTATGCGAGGAGGCGAACATAAAACAGCAGGTGGAAAATGAAAGACTGCCTGAACTTCTTGCCATGTTGCCTCAGATGATAATCTCGGCAATTCAAGAGGCCCAAAGGCAGTCTGAGGTGTTGCGTTTTCGCGTAACTCCGGAGGAAAAAATGAGGATTATGGAAAATGCGATTAAAGAAGGGTATGATTCCGTCTCCGCATACATTCGTTCAAAAGTTTTATAAATTAACAGAATAATTTAAAAAAAGCATATGGGAAAAGTTTTAGGTATTGATTTGGGAACCACAAACTCGGCAATGGCAATTGTTCAAGGAGGTGAGCCTCGTATCATTGAGAACAAAGAAGGAGCTCGCACAACCCCTTCTATAGTGGCCATCTCAAAAAACGGAGAGAGGCTTGTGGGAGTGCTGGCAAAAAGGCAGGCTGTTACAAACCCGAAAAACACAATTTTCGGTATTAAAAGATATATAGGGCACAAATTTAAAGATGAGGCCGTTCAAAGAGATTTAAAGACGGTCCCTTACACCCTGAAAGAGGCTCCCGACGGAGGTGTTTTGGTTGAGATGGGGGATAAAGATTACAGACCGGAGGAAATCTCGGCAATGATATTGCGCAAGCTGAAAGAAGATGCGGAAGAGAAGTTGGGAGAAGAAATTAAAGAAGCGGTAATTACCGTTCCGGCATATTTTAACGACTCTCAAAGACAAGCGACAAAAGATGCCGGAAAAATCGCCGGCCTTGAAGTGAAAAGAATAATAAACGAGCCGACAGCGGCAGCGCTTGCTTATGGGTTTAACAAGAAAAAAGACGAGCAGATCGTTGTGTTTGACTTTGGAGGAGGAACATTTGACGTTTCTGTTTTGGAAGTCGGCGATGATGTTATAGAAGTAAAATCAACAGATGGAGACTCGCATATGGGAGGGCGAGACATAGACCAAAAAATCATAAATTGGATGATAGAAGAATTTAAAAAAGAAAACGGAATTGATCTCTCCGGCGACCCTCTGGCTCTGCAGAGGCTTGATGAGGCGGCTGAAAAAGCAAAAATTGAACTTTCAACAACAACTGAGACAGAGATAAATATTCCGTTTATAACCTCAGATGAGTCGGGGCCGAAGCACCTTCTGTTAAAGCTTACACGCGCAAAACTTGAGGAGCTTGCCGAGGAGTTTGTCTCACGCGCCATTGAGATAACCAAAAAAGCGATTGAAAATTCTCCGTTTGAAATCTCTGATATAGATGAGGTTATCCTGGTGGGAGGACAGACCAGAATGCCGATGATTGCCGAGAAGGTAAAAGAGCTTTTCGGAAAAGAGCCAAACAAGTCAATAAATCCTGATGAGGTCGTAGCTTTGGGCGCGGCGCTCCAAGGAGGAATTATGCAAGGAGATGTAAAAGATGTGCTTTTGCTTGATGTTATTCCTCTTTCTTTGGGAATTGAGACAATGGGTGGAATCGCCACAAAACTTATAGAGAAAAATACAACAATTCCCACAAAAAAAACGCAAATTTTTTCAACGGCGACCGATAATCAAACGCAAGTTGAAATTCATGTTGTTCAAGGGGAGCGTGAGATGGCCTCTGACAATAAATCTTTAGGTAAATTTATTTTAGACGGCATTCCACCTGCGCCTCGCGGAGTTCCTCAAATTGAAGTTACCTTTGATATAGATGCAAACGGAATTTTAACGGTTACGGCAAAAGACAAAACAACCGGCAAGGAACAATCAATAAAAATAGAAGGGTCATCCAATCTCTCGGAGGAGGAAATAGAGAAAATGCGTCAAGATGCTCAAGCGCATGCGGAAGAAGACAAAAAACGAAAAGAGCTTGCAGAGGCTAAAAACTTGGCTGAGCAGACAATTTATATCGCAGAGAAGGGTATAAAAGATGCCGGAGACAAACTGGAGACTTCCGTAAAAGAAGAGGTGGAAGGGAAGATAAAAACTCTGCGTGAGACTCTCACAAAAGATGATAAAGAAGAGATTAAAAAAGCAACGGAAGAGCTGTCGCAATCTATGCAAAAGATAGGAGAAGCTCTTGTCAAATCTGAGCAGGCCGATTCTACTTCAAAAACCAACTCAGAGCAGGGCGAAAAAGTAAAGGATGCAGAGTTTGAAGAAGAAAAAGAAAATGAAAAAGAAAATACCGAAGGTGAAGACAAAAAAAGCGAGTAAAATTGTTGTATATGAAAAAATAAAAAGGGTCACTGTTGTAATGCAAGTGACCCTTACCTATATCATCTAAACCACATAAGCGCCTGGAAAGCAGCTTCAAGTGTTGCTCGTGCGAAAGCATCAATGTCTGTCCCAACGGAACGACCGATAAAAATTGGTGTTACGTAATGTTCTGAGATAACAGTAACTTCTGTAAAAGAAACACCTATTTCTCTAATAGTAAACTCTCCGATATGGCAACCATGCCAACCTTGAAGATTAAACCCTTTACGCACAGCTTCAAAAACTGCCCTATGTTCACTTATAATAGATGTTCCTTCAAAAGTTCTGGTTGTTAAGCCATCAGAGATTTTCAATTCTGCCGTGTATTGCTTTTTTGGACCATATTCGGTTTCAACAATTTCTTGCTTAATTTGCAATTCATTGAGCAGAAACATTTCACTCCTCCTTTGGTTGTGTTGCATCATTTTCTGCAACAAAAACTAAACCACACATTGTGTGATGTCAATACTATGAATACCGTGTATAGCATTTTTATGTTTGTGGAAAACTTCTTGCTTTCCGATTTTAAAGTGTCAAAATTTAATAAAAGACTTAAAAGTTAAGTAAAAATTATGATATTATACACACAACAACCTACAATGCTTCTCTACCAGCATATATAGCTGGAAAGATAAGAAAAAAACCAGTAATAATAACTTTTCATGAAATACTTGGAAAGTTATGGTTTAACCTTCCTAGAATGAACTATTTTAAAGCTTTAATTTTATATTATACAGAACAATTAGTTATGAAAAGAAATTTTAGTAAAATAATAACTGTAAGTAATTATACAAAAAATTCTTTAAGAATCTACGGAGTAAAAGATGAAAAGTTAAAAAGAATATACAATTTTACAGATGAAGAATTGTTCAATCCTGAAAAAGAAGAATATAAAATAGAAACAGAAAAAATAAGAAAAAAACTTGGAGGAGAAAAAATATTATTTTCTTATGGAAGGCCTGGAGTTACAAAA
>JALWJR010000043.1 GCA_026996985.1 Candidatus Kaiserbacteria bacterium | reverse complement strand
GGCTTTGAAACTTGAAAAAGATGAGGCAAGCAAAGAAAACCTCTCAAACATTGATCAAAAGCTCGCATCTTTGCAGGAGGAGTATGAAGCAAAACTTGCTCGTTGGAAAAAAGAAAAAGAGCTTGTCAAAACCGTTCGTGAACTGTCGGAGAAAATAGAACAATTGAAAATT
Organism: Candidatus Kaiserbacteria bacterium; assembly: GCA_026996985.1. GTDB lineage: Bacteria > Patescibacteriota > Minisyncoccia > Phycocordibacterales > UBA2100 > S143-145. The sequence goes on along the minus strand of JALWJR010000043.1, from coordinate 3,801 downwards.
GAACAAGAACAAGCGCAAAGAGATGGAAATTATGAAAAGGCGGCTGAAATACAGTATGCAAAAATCCCCGAGTTGCAAAAGAAAATTGAAGATGCCAAAAAAGAGCTTGAAAAAATACCGGAAAACGAGCGTTTTATAAGAGAAGAAGTTACCGCTGAAGATATAGCAAATGTTGTTTCAAAATGGACGGGAATTCCGGTTTCAAAGTTGATGCAAGATGAAGCCGGAAAGCTCACTCATCTTGAAGATGAGCTTAGAAAGTACGTGGTGGGACAAAATGAAGCCGTTGAGGCCGTAGCGCGAGCAATAAGGAGAGCGCGTGCCGGTCTTAAAGCGCATAACAGGCCGATAGGATCGTTTCTGTTTTTGGGCCCGACCGGAGTCGGTAAAACCGAGCTTGTAAAAGCTTTGGCCGAAGTTTTGTTTAACGACAGGCATGCCATTGTCAGAATAGACATGTCGGAGTATATGGAAAAGCATGCCGTCTCAAGGCTTATAGGAGCGCCTCCCGGTTATGTTGGATATGAAGAGGCCGGGCAGTTGACAGAACCGGTCAGAAGAAGGCCGTATTCGGTTGTGTTGTTTGATGAGATTGAGAAGGCGCATCCCGAGGTGTTTAACATACTTTTGCAAGTTCTTGATGATGGGCGACTTACCGATTCGCAGGGAAGAGTTGTTGATTTTTCAAATACAATTATAGTTATGACATCCAACCTCGGAAGTGACATTATATATGAATGGGACGGGAAAGACTCAAAAGATCTGCAAAGCCGAATAATGAAACGAGTTTTGCAACACTTTAAGCCCGAGTTTATAAACCGAATTGACGACATCATTATTTTCCACAGATTATCTGAAGATGATCTAAAACAAATAGTTGATATACAACTTCAAAATGTTGCAAAAGAACTGCAACAAGAAAGACGCATTACTCTTGTGGTTGACGATTCGGCAAAGAATCTTCTTGCAAAAGAGGGTTATGATCCGGCATTTGGAGCGCGACCACTTAAAAGAGCTATACAACGTTTACTTCTTGACGAGTTGGCAATGCAAATTATAGAAGGCAAAATAAAAGACGGAGATAAAGTTGTCGTAAAGGCTAAGGGTGACAAACTCGTTTTTGAAAATGAAAAATAAAGTAAAAATAAAACTGCTAATTACAGATCAAAAGCGAGTATTACTCGTTCGAAGTACCAGTTTGCCCGATATGGAAAATTTCGGCGAGTACTATTCCATACCGTCTTTTAAAGCATCTTTGGATGAGGTGGCAAATTTCAGAATTTGGGTCATGAACAATTTGGGTGTTGTGCTCGATTCATGGAAGGAGGTACACTCTCAAAACAGTTATAAAGTGTTTGTTGGGCTGTGTGAAAGTTTGCCCGATAAGTATCCGTTTAAGTCGGTGTATTTTGATGAAGTTGGCAAATGGTGTTTTGATACAAGCTTTAATATAAGAGATTTGCTTTAAGTCAGATGCTTTTGATTTAGGCTGTAGCTGTAGTATAATCTCGCTTAATGGATTACACCGGTATTATTGAGATTGCAACACATTCGTCAAATTTTTTGTTACTTTCCGCTTTTGTTTTGGCGTTTGCCGAATCTTTGGCTTTTGTCGGGCTTTTAACGCCCGGAACGGTGGCAATTGGACTGTTGGGCGCTTTGGCTTCACATTCTCAAATTGAAATAACGAAATTGATGGCCATCACGGCTTTGGGGGCGTTTTTAGGTGATTTTGCAAGTTTTTACTTGGGAAAATTTGCGGATAAAATATTCAGAGGAGGAAAACTGCAAAAACTTCCACAGAACTCATACGTAAAAAGGGCAGAGGAATTTTTCTACAATTATGGAGGTGTCAGTGTTTTTTTGGGAAGGTTTATAGGACCGATAAGGCCCATTATCCCTTTTGTGGCGGGAATGCTTAAAATGAAAACCGCCACATTTATTTGGTGGGATCTGACAAGCGCCGTTGCTTGGTCTGTTTCGGTTTTGGCAACAGGCTATTTCTTCGGTGAAGCGATAAAAGTGCTTGTAAGTCAATCTTTGAAAGCTGTTATTTTGTTCGGTTTTATCCTGTTGTTCATTTTTATAATCTTTTTGGTAGACAGAATAATTTTAAAAACCAGAGGGTTTTACAGCGAACTTTACAGATTGACAAAAGTGGCCTTCAGGGCGGTTTTGGCGGATGAGAAAGTGCAAAAGTTACTATCAAAATATCCAAAACTTGTCACCTTCTTTAAAAACAGGTTTAAAAAAGATTTATATGGACTTTATCTAACTGTAACCGTTTTATCGGTTTCTTATTTAACTTTTCTTTTTGTAAAAATTTATACTGGTTTAAAGTCCGGCATTGTATCTGACAATGATTTACGAATATTGAATTTGGTGTCCATATTTCAAAACTTTCAGTTGGCAAAGTGGTTTTATTGGATAACCATATTGGGAGAGTGGAAATTTATAATTCTTTTGTTCCCTGTTTTGTTTTGGGTTTTGCGAAAAAAAATACACCTTTTTATTTCCGCATTTACGGGGTTTGTTTTGGTTGGTTTATCTGTAACAACTCTTAAAAATATCATACAGAGACCGCGTCCGGAGCTTGCCATGATCCCTGAGACCTCTTTTGCTTTTCCCAGCGGTCATGCCGCTTTTTCAACTTTTTTTTACGGATTTATTATTTATCTGATTTTTAAATTATTAAAGAAGCGTTGGAGAACAAAGATTAATTTTGCGTTTGTAATTTCAATACTTATAGTCGCAATTGGATTTTCAAGAGTGTATTTGGGTGTTCATTTTGCAAGTGATATAGTAGCGGGGACTGTTTTGAGAATTGAAATTTTAATAATTACAATATACACATCCAAATATTTGGAGAGTAAATTAAAATTTGAATTTTATCCTAAATTAAACGGACAGTATTTGATATTGAGCTTTGTCTTTATACCTGCCGTTTTGTTCTTTTCTTTTGAGGCGATGAAGTACTCTGAAATCAAGATACCGTATATACAAATAACCCAAAATGAAAAATTACTTATTAATGCTTTGCCCGAACAACTCAAATATTCAGAGACAATTTTTGGTGTTCCGCAAGAGCCTATGAATTTTATTATTCTTGCAAACTCAGATAAAGATTTAATAAAAGCATTTGAGAGAGCCGGTTGGTCTTTGGCGGATAAAGCTGATACAAGATCTTTGATGAAAGCTCTCTACTCTTTACTCACTCAAAATCAATACCCAAACGCTCCCATGACTCCATCGTTTTGGAACAAGCAGGTTCATGACTTTGGGTTTCAAAAACAACTCCCAAATGAGGGTGTAAAAGCGCGACATCATGCCAGATTTTGGAAGACGCCATATACATTAGACGGAAAACGTGTTTATTTTGGGACAGCAAGTTTGGATAAAGAGATTAAATGGTTAATAACTCACAAAATAGACCCGGATATAGATACCGAAAGAGAGTACATATTTTCCGACTTGCAAAATGCAAATGTTATTGCAAGTTATGAAAAAATAAACTTGGTCAAGCCAACCCTGGGCAAAAATTTTGCAGGTGATCCATTTTTTACAGACGGTCAGAGTTATGTGTTAGAATTAACAATATTAACAGATAAATAAATAACATGAAAAATTTAAATACTTTGTTTACAATAGGAGCCTTGGTTTTTGTTTTAATTATTATTCTTTTAGCTTATAAAAATTATATGCAAAACAAAATGAAAAATCCGGCAAATGAGCAAACTCTTGAACAATCAAAAGAAACTGTGGCGATAATTTACACAAACAAGGGCAATATAAAACTAAAAC
>JALWJR010000042.1 GCA_026996985.1 Candidatus Kaiserbacteria bacterium | reverse complement strand
AATGAATATCGCTCACCCATTTGAAGAAGGCAATGGGCGCGCTATGCGCATCTGGCTTGATATGATGCTAAAAAAACATCTTGGCAAAGTTGTTGATTGGCAACATGTTGATAAAAACTTATACCTGCAAGCGATGGAAAGAAGCCCTGTAAATGATCTGGAATTGCGCACCCTGCTTGCAAAACATCTTACAGACAAAGTTGACGACAGAGAGGTTATATTCAAAGGAATAGAACAATCTTATTATTACGAAGGGTACGAAAAATCAAAAAACTCTTAAACCGAAATTTTTACCGGTTCAACAGTAAAGCGACATTCAATGTGGCTGAGACCGAAGTTGCCAAATTCAAAGACGAAACTTTGTCCCTCATCGGCAGAGATATAACTTTGTCTGATTTTGCTTTCAGCTCATCTGTTATTCCATCTCTCTCAGTCCCAAAAACAAACAAGGCTTTATCGGGAATTTTTATGTTGGAAATACTCTCCCCTTCCGGATCAAGTGATAAAATTTGATAACCGTTTTTCTCTGCAAACTTCAAAAGAGATTCCTCTTTAATGTTTGAGACTGCAGAGAGTGCAAAGTGCAACCCGGCGGAGGTGCGCAATGTGGCCGAGTTGTAAGGTTCATGCTCGCCCGAGACAAAAAATGCGGAAGTTTTTGGGCACGCTGCGGTGGTTCTGATTGAGGCACCTATATTGTAGACAGATGAGGGATTTTGCAAATACACAATCCAACCACCTTTTGGGAAATCCTGTTTTGGTTTTTTGGCAAGAGCGAAAATTCCGGTGTGAGCGTTTGGGGCAAGTTTTAAAAACTCATCGGAAGGTAAAGTTTTCGCCTCGGTAAACGCTTTATACTCTTTTTTGCCCGCCAACTTTAAAAGATTTTCTTCAACCTTCTTTTTTTGATTTTCATCTATAAAAATATCAACCATCTCGGCCGAGAATCTAACGGCATGTTTGAAAGCGTGCAATCCTTCCAGAAAAACAATATCTTTTTTGCCCTTTTTAAATTCAATAATTTCCTCAAATGAATATTTCATGTTTACTCTTGCTCTTGCAGCTCTTGCAATTTTTCCCTTACTTTAGATAAATTGGGAAGTTCGTCAACTGTTTTCACTCCCAAATAAGATAGAGCCTCGGGTGTTACTTTGTAAAATGTTCTGCCTTTTTCTTTTTTTCTCTCAACCAATCCTCTTATCATTAAATTTTTCAGTGAAGTTGAAGAATTTACTCCCCTTATATAATCTATCTGCGTTTTACTGGCCTCCCCGTTGTAAAGCAGGATTGAAAAAACCTCCAGCGCGGCAGAACCAAGTTCTTCTTTTGTGTCTTTTTCATATATCTTTTGTAAAAATTCAAATACATCGGGAGAAGTGCGCAAAGCCACCGCATCATCGGTCTGCACAAGCACAATCCCCCTGCCCTCAAGTTGTTTTGAAAGAGAGTCTATAGCTTGTTGCATCATCTCAACGGAAGTGTTGAAAACTTTAACCAACTTTTTTTTAGAGACGGCATCACCCTCGGCAAACAAATACGCCTCCAATTTTTTAACATCTACATTCATAATTTTACGTAAACTAATAATGTGGAACTTCATCAACCGAAGTTTTTATTTCTATATCATCAAAAAAATCTCCCTGATTCACAGCTATGTCATAGCGTCTGACAAGCTCAAGCAAGGCCAAAAAACTAACCACAAGTCCAACTCTGTCGCCCTTCTCGGCAATAGAGAAAAAACGCGTAGTGGAAGCGGAAAATATCCTCCGGTGCATGTTTTTCATAACCTGTGTCAAAGAAATTCTTTTTGATACTGACACTTCGGGTTTTTTTATAAATTCGGGCAAAGAGTTGAAAAAATTCTCCAACGCATACAAAACCGAGTTAAGTGATAAATCTTTCGGTTTACTTTTAATGATGATTGCCGGCTGTCTCTTGCGCGGTAAGTACATTTGCTTTCTTTTCAAATAATTTGTCGCGTCTTTGAAAATTTTGTACTTGAGCAAGCGTTTTTTGAGCTCCTCTATATCTCCCTCCTCTTCATCGGTCAACTTCAAAGACGGCAAAAGCGAACGCGACTTTATAAGTGTTAAGGTTGAAGCAACAGATAAAAAGCGAGTCGCTTCATCAAGGGGCATGTCTCGCCTTTGATTTATATACTCTATAAAATCATCGGCAACTTTGGCAAGTGAAATTTCATTTATAAATAATTTTCTTTTTTCAACCAACTCAAGCAAAAGCTCAAGAGGCCCCTTGAAACTTTCAGACTCAACTACAAACGCATTTTTTGACATAAATAAATTATATCATGTATGTTGCAACTATTCCGAAAGAGCCTCTGCAAGAAGAGCCACGGGCTCTCCTGTGGCGCCAACGGCCAAAAGATCATATTGAGTTGCCTCCATTCTCGGAGCAATGTCAAAATGAAGCCAAGCGTTCTCTTTTTTAACAAAATGTTCCAAAAATGCGGCCGCGGTGCAAGCTCCGCCATAGCGAGTTTGAGTTGAGTTTACAATGTCTGCCATCTTGCTTTTTATATCCTCTCTGTGTTCCGGCAAAATCGGCATGCGCCAAATTCTCTGCCCCACTCTCTGTTGCGCTCTCTCAAACGGAAGAAGGCTTTTTTCATTGTTGGTGAAAACCGCGGTAGTATAATTTCCCAAAGCAACCATAGCCGCTCCGGTAAGAGTTGCGACATCAATTATTTTATCTATCTTTTTTACCTTCTCCTGCGCATAACACAGCGCATCGGCAAGAAGGAGACGCCCTTCGGCATCGGTGTGCCTGATTTCAATAAAAGTTCCATCTTTGGCACGCACTATGTCACCCTGTCTGTAACTTGAAGGTCCCAAAGCGTTTTCGGCCAAAGGAATAAAAGCAACAACATTTCTTTTAACTTTTCTTTTTGCCAAAAGAGCAATCACTCCAAGTGAGACCGCCGCGCCCGACATGTCCATATGCATACCCAACATATACTCTGCCGGTTTAAGTCCCAAACCTCCGGTATCATAAGTAACACCTTTTCCAACCAAAACGGTAAACGGGTCTGTTTTTTTGGCTCTCTCATAAGTTAAAATCAAAAATTTCGGCTCACTTGAAGCGCCTTGAGCAACCGCCAAAAAGGCTTCCATTTTCTCTTTTTTTATTTGAGTTTTGTTTAAAACTTGGGTTTTTATTTTAAGTCCCGAGACAAGTTTTTTAGCTTGCAAGACAAAGTCCTCCGGTTTCATAAACTCGGCGGGTGTGTTTTCTATATCGCGTATTTTGTTTATAAACTCAACTTCTTGCGCCACTTTTTGCAACTCCGCCAACTCTTTTCCGTCAACGTTAGGAAATATTAACTCCTTTATTCTGAAATTATCTTCTTTTGACTTTGTTTTGTATTTGTCAAATCTGTAATCTGCCAAACAGCTTTCAAAAACAAAGTTTGAAAGTCTTTCTTTTACGGTTTTACCCAAGGCAGAAGGTAGAGCTCTTGTACTTACAGATAAAGTTTAAACCTTGTAGTTATTGGCCAAATTTATAACCTGACGCACTTTTTTGCGAGCTGAAAAAACGTCTTCATTTTCCGCGATTTTGATATAAATTTTCCTGGCATCATAAAAGCTTGCGGGTATATCTTTTTTAAAAACGACGGAAACCGGTTTATTTTTTGTTGTGTTGGTTATTTTCATAATTGTCAGTTATCTGCTAATGGCAAATCTATACGAGTCATATCTCTCGGGAAAAGGGTTGCCTCTTTTACGTTTTTGATACCGGCTAATTTTGCCGTTATACGCTCAAGACCCATTCCCACTCCCCCGTGAGGCGGCATTCCAAAACGGAAAGCTTGAAGATAAAACTTAAACTTGTCCGGATCCAAATTTTTCTCTTTAATCTGCTCTACAAGCAAGTCATAATCATGCACTCTTTGTCCTCCGGTTGCTATCTCAACACCTCTAAAAAGCAAATCAAAGCTTTTTGTGTATTCCGGGTTT
>JALWJR010000041.1 GCA_026996985.1 Candidatus Kaiserbacteria bacterium | reverse complement strand
CCGAATTTAAAAACGTGATTTACGGACTTGGGCCGACTATTGAATACTTAAAAGCAAACGCCGTATCCAAACTGTTTATAACAGATAACATCTCGTTTCCGGGATACAAAAATATTGAAACAGGTGTGATATATCTGACACAACCAGAGGACGGCAAAAATATTGAGAGAGTTGATGATTTGCTAAATGACATGGTTGAGAAAGCGATTGAGCAAGGCGCTACGGTAAACTTTATAGATAATCCAGATACACTTTCTCAATATGAACACATCCTGGCAAGTGTCAGATTTAAATTATAAAATTATAAACTAAAAACAAACATGGCTTCATGGGCAATATATGCGCTTCTTTCAGCCTTTTTCGCGGCGCTTGTGGCAATATTCGGCAAAATAGGGATTAAAGATGTGGATTCAAATCTCGCTGTTGCAATAAGAAACGTAATAATCATGGCTTTTGCGTGGGTTATAGTTTTCTTTCAGGGAAACGCATCTGAGATGTTCAAAATTTCCAAATTTTCAATGACTTTTATCGTGCTTTCGGCTTTTGCAACCGGACTTTCATGGCTTTTTTATTTCAAAGCTCTTCAGCTGGGCGAGGTTGCGCGCGTTGCCCCGATTGACAAGCTAAGTATTGTTTTGACAATAATCCTTGCATTTTTGTTTTTGGGAGAGGCTCCCACCTTGGGCAAGGTTTTGGGAGGTGCTTTGATAACCGCGGGTGTGTTTGTGCTGCTTTATGTAAAATAAGATTATGCGTTTTGTATACAATCCAAATGCCGGAGAAATCAGGTTGCAAATTGAAGGGAAAAGCTTCAAGCACGTTTTTGTGTCCCAGAGAAAAAAAGAGGGAGACATTTTAAAATTGCAAAATCTGAAAGATGATTTTGCATATCACTACAAAGTAATTTCGGTAGCCAAAAAGCATGCAACTGTTGCACTTGAGAGAAAGGAGCGGTTGCCCAAGCAAAATCTCACCGATAAAACAGTGGCGCTTGCCGTGATAGACCCGAAAGAGCTGAAAGAAGCGACTCGCGCTTTAGCTCAAATCGGACAAAAAAAGTTTTTGTTTTTCTACGCCCAAAGATCACAGACAAACTACAAATTAAACAAAGAAAAATTAAAAGAGATTATCATTCAATCTTATGAAATATCGGGCTTAAATACGGAGCCTGAGATTGAAATTTACAAATCGCTTGATGAGCTTTTAAAAGAAGAGGATGGACATATTTTTATGTTGGATGTTGGCGGAGAACATATTGATAATTTAAAATCGCAAATTGATATTTTGCTTGTCGGCCCGGAGGGCGGGTTTACAGAGCAAGAAAAAAGTTTGTTTAAAAGCAAAATCGCGTCCTTCTCACACAACTTTACACTAACTGCCAAAGTATCTGCAGTTGGCGCGTTGGCAAAACTTGTGCTATAGTAGACCGATCCTCAAATAAGCACTTTGTTCATTTTGGCAATTTTTGGCTGTAACTTGTTTCGTAAACGCTCACAAATACTCTGTATTTGCTCGGTTTCCTCAACTGCGTTTCGCTCAAAAATTGCTCAAAATTCACTTTGTGTTATTTGAGGATCAGTCTAGTTTTTCTTATGAAAATTTTGATAGAAAATTTGGAATTTGAATCTGTAATAGGTATTTACAAACACGAGCGCAAAGAAAAACAGAAAGTTGTAATGGACATTTACATTAACTATGATTATTCTGGTGAATATCTGGACTACTCCGAAGTTGCAAAGTTCGTTCAACAATTTATACAAACAAATGGCTTTTTCTCTATAGAAGAGGCTTTGCTAAAACTGTCAGAAGAGCTCAAAAACGCTTACAAAAACATAAAAAATATAAAACTTCGCTTGAGGAAACCTACAATTTTACCCAATGCGGATGTTGGAGTTGAGTTTGAAAGTGATTAATCACTCAAATTTAAATTAAAAGTTTTTGCTGTATTTTTTAGAATTTGCATTTGAACTAAATCAGTATCAAGTTTTTTAATCTCTGCTATTTTCTCTAGAGTGTAGATTATAAAGCTCGGTTCGTTTCTCTGTCCCCTTTTGGGAATTGGCGCGGCATACGGTGCGTCAGATTCTACAAGAATTTTATCAGTTGGCAAAAACTCGACCATCTCCTGTACCGATTTTGCAAAAGTTACAACTCCGGGAATTCCAAAAGTAGCATCAAGCTCCAAAAATTTTTTTGCAGTCTCTGTACTTGCCGTAAAAAAATGCATATGCAAATGCAATTTTGGAAATTCTTTTTTATACCTTTTTAAAATATCAAAAGCCAAATCATGCGCATTTGTTGAGTTTTGCGCAGAGCGAATATGAAGCATTAAAGGAAGGCCGGCATCTACTGCAAGCTGAATTTGTTTTTCAAAAAGCTTCGTTTGTCTTTCTTTATCTCTCTCTTCCATTCTGTAAAAATCCAGTCCGCACTCTCCAATTGCTACTATCTTATTTTCTGTTTTGTTTTGCAAAAGTTTTTTATAAAAATTTTCATCAAACTCTTCATTCTCTGTTGGATGCTGTCCCACACAAGACCAAATAAAATCATACTCTTTCGCGATCTCTACCGCTTGCTTGCTTGTTTTTAAGCCGGTGCCGACAGCTACCGTTGCCACCCCGGACTGTTGCATTTTTTGGATAATCTCCTCTCTGTCTCCATCAAAAGCGCTAAAATGCGGGTGAGAATGCGCATCTACATATTTTATTTCCATACGAGAGCTAGTATATCATCTTGTTTTACGCTTATGAACTCCGCACAAGAAAAACGCGCGACCTTTGTCGCGCGTTTTTCTACTGTTCAACTTCAATACCCATTGAGCGGGCGGTGCCGGCAATTATCTTTACAGCGGCGTCCATATCGTTTGCAGACAAATCAGGCATTTTTCTCTCTGCAATCTCTTCCAGTTGAGCTCTTGTAACTTTCCCCACTTTTTTAACTATGTTTTTACCGGAACCTTTGTCTTTTCCTATCGCTTTAAGCAAGAGCCTTGATGCCGGCGGAGTCTTCAGTACAAAGTCAAAGCTCCTGTCATCGTATACATTTACAACAACGGGAATAATGTCATTTCCCATGTCACGAGTCGCTTCGTTAAACTGGTTTACAAAATCACCTATATTTATTCCAACCTGCCCCAAAGCGGGACCAACAGGCGGAGCAGGCGTTGCCTTCCCCGCTTGTATTTGAAGTTTAAGTTGTCTTTCTATCTTTTTTGCCATAGCCAATATCTTACTTATTAAATCTTAAAAGTCCAGTTTAAATTGAACGAACTTGAACAAAATCAAGTTCAACCGGGGTCTCGCGCCCGAACATCGGCACAAGAACTTTAATTTTTCCTCTCTCCTCATCAACTTCTCCGATTTTCCCTTCCAAATCTTTAAACGGGCCGTCAACTATAACAACAGCATCTCCAACTTGTAAATCTATTGCATGAGTTGGTGTCTCCGCATTCATTCTTTCAAACAGCTTTTGCACTTCTTCTTCAGCCATCGGCACCGGCTGAGTTCCGCTTCCGACAAATCCGGTAACTCTTGGGGTGTTTCTTACAACATACCAAGACTCATCATCAACAATCATATCAACCAAAACATATCCCGGGTATATTTTTACTTGCTCCTCCACCCTTTTACCTCCTTTCACTCTTATTTTTTTCTCTGTGGGAACTATAACTTGAAAGATTTTATCTTGCATTCCCATAGACTCAATTCTCTGGCGTAAGTTACGCGCCACAGCCTCCTCGTAACCTGAGTAAGTGTGAATTACATACCAATGTCTTTTTTTGTCTCCTTTTTGTTTAGCCATGTTTAAAATTTGCACTTATAAATTAACCTATAATTTTTTTAAGCAGGTTTATGAAAATAAAGTCAAAAATTCCCAAATAAATTGATGTTACTATTGATATGGCAACCACAAGGGCCGTAAAGATGATTGTTTGTTTTTTGGTTGGCCAAGAGACATGGCTCAACTCGGTTTTTACATCTTTTAAATATTTGATAAAACTCATAAGCGTTTTTAAATTGTCTAATTTAAAACGCCCCTTCCGGGCGTTTTTATTATGATAGCATTTATATACCTACAGTCAAGAGTTGAGGTAAATATTTGCAAACAATCTTAATTTGTACAAATACAAATG
>JALWJR010000040.1 GCA_026996985.1 Candidatus Kaiserbacteria bacterium | reverse complement strand
AAGGAAAATATCGACAAGGTGTACAGTTCCTGTAAGGAGCCACTTACCATTTTGGAGCGCATAGCGCGAACAAAATGGTTAGTGAGCTGACGCCGATTCCCGGCAGCCCGACCCGTACGACCGGATGAGCTATACCGAGCTCATATAAAATATGGGCTCGGTCGCTTCGCGTTTTTTAGCTCATCCGGTGTCCGGGCGTGCCAAGCCCTGTATCTTAAAAGAGGTGGATAATGTGTCTTGGCATTTCTCATCGTTAGTGAAAAGTAGGGCTCGGCGTGCCAAGCCCTACTCTTTTGTCGAGAGATTATTGTTTGCTCATTTGCCTTGTCAGGGAGGAAGTGTATTTTGGTGTTTTTTAGACAGTGGTAAGTAGGGCTCGGCGTGCCAAGCCCCACTTTTACTGTAGCAACACAGTGTGCTTGTTCTCACGATAAAGTAGTAAGCGACTGATTTATTGTGTATTGTTTAGAAAGGTAAAAAGTAATGTTGAGCTATGCTAAAATTTTTAAAATATGTCGCAAGACAGGTTTGATTTATTGTTTCTCTCTTTTCTCTGCGGTGCGGTTTTGGCTTTTTTTGCAGGCGCTTTTTTAAATTTAGATCTCGCTTTTTTGCCCGTTATTGTTTTACCCGTTGCCGTTTTTGTTTTGTTTTTCAAGCAAGATGCGATTAAGTTTTTTGCTTTGGGTTTTGTTTTGTCTTTAATTTGGAGCAGCTTTTATGGGTTTTTATGGGATAAACAGCAAAAACAAATTCACGAACTTGCAAATCAGCAAACAAAGTTTGAGGCGACCGTTGTTGGAATAGCTTCGGTGGGTAAAAATCACTTTCAAATACCGGTTGAAATTGGCGGGATAAATCTTTTGCTGTTTACGGATAAAAGATTCTCTTTCGGAGACGTAATTGAAATTAAAGGAGAGCTATCTTTCCCGCAAACGTTTTTAAATAAGCAGACAAACAAAGAATTTAACTACGGAGAGTTTTTAAGGGGGAGAGGGTATCATGGAGTTTTTCGTTTTCCGCATGCAGAGTTGCTTGCAAAAGGCAAAGGAGTAAAAGTGTTTTTGATAAACAAAATTGAAAATGCGGTTTTTAACTTTAGAGAAAAAGTGTCAGAAAAGCTTTATGCATACACCGCTCCTGTGGCTCTTGGGATGACTATAGGAGATAAAGCTCAAATAGATGAAAAAATAAAAGAGAATTTGGTAAAAAGCGGTTTGATTCATTTGGTGGTGCTCTCCGGCGGGAACATAGTTGCTCTTATCGGGCTTTTATTTTTGGTTTTCAGATATGTTTTCAACTACAGTTTTGCCGTTTTTGCAACTTTGGTTTTGGTTGCTGTTTTCGTTTTTGCGGTTGGAGCTGACGCTCCGGCGGTGCGCGCCGGGATTATGGGTATTATTTCTCTTTTGGCGATTTTTAATTTTGCAAAGGTTAACTTAGGCAGGTCTCTTTTGTTTGCAGTGTTTTTAATGTCAGTTTTTAATCCTTTTATCTGGCTTGATGTTTCGTTTCAGTTTACGCTTGTTGCAACGGTTGCGGTTGTCTTTGGCACCCCGATTTTCGGCATGTTTTTTTGGTATCTGCCGAATATTTTAAAAGAGATTGTATCCGCCACTCTTGCCGTGCAAGTTGCGCTTTTCCCGATTTTGGCTTACAAGATAGGAGTTGTCTCTTTAATCGCTCCGTTTGCCAATATTTTGGCGGTGCCAATTGCTCCGGCTGTTATGTTTTCAACTTTTGTGATCTCTATTCCCGCTCTGTCACAGTTTGCTTCTTTTGCAAGCAATAGTTTGGTTGAGTTTATAATTGCGGTGGCGAATTTTTTTGCAAACACACCTTTCTCGGTTGTTTACTTTGAACAATTCTCTGTTTATCTTGTGTTTGCGTGGTGGGCTCTGCTTGTCTTTATTTGGTTTTTTCTAAAAGAGCCAAAATGCAATCAGATACAAACAGCCCGCCTCAACGCAGAGCGTTGAGGCGGGCTACTGTAAAATAAATATTGGCTACAAACGATTTGCCACCACCTCCCAGTTTACAGCTCTCAAGTATGCATCAACGTAATCACCTTTCTCAGCAGGGGTGTAGTCAACCATAAAAGCATGCTCCCACATATCAAGAGTAAATATAATTTCGGTGCCCGAGAGCATACCAAGCTCATGGTCGGAAACCCAGCTTATTAGATAATTGTCAGTTTTAGAGTCTTTGTGCAGAATTGTCCAACCTATTCCGCGTGTCAGCGCAACTTGCTTTATTTTTTCAAAAAACTTTTCACTTCCTCCAAAGTGCTCTTGCAAAAAACTCTTCAGTTGCTCGGGCATCTCTTTTGCTCCGTCTTCAAGCTGTTCAAAGTAGTACTCATGCAGGCGCATTCCGTTGAACTCAAACCCCAGTCTGCGACGCACTTCCATTTTGGCATAAGAGAGATCATCTTCACTCTCCAGTTTCTCCAACTGTTCAAACAAAAGGTTAACGTGAGTCACATAGCCTTTGTAAAGCGCCAAATGCACATCAATTTGTTTTTGTGATAGACCGGCGATATTCTCCGGCAAGTTAAATGTTTTTGCTTCGTAATTCATATTTTATTGTTATTTTATAATTGCTGTTATTATATTACATCATGTTTTTTAAAAAGTGGAGTTTTGTATTTGGGCTTTTAATATTTTTGGGTTTTGTGGCTGTTTTTCTATACAAACAAAACCCGACACAAGGTGCCGAAGTTGTATTTTTAGATATCGGACAAGGAAACGCCGCGCTTTTTTCAGATGGATATACAAATATTCTCTACGACGGAGGACCGAGCAAATCAAAATTGTCTGAAAAATTAAGCAAACATTTACCTGTTTTTAACAGAAAAATAGACTTGCTTGTGCTATCTCACCCGGACAAAGACCACATTGAAGGAGCTGTTGAGCTGTTAAGACATTTTCCGGTGCATTTTGTGCTTTTAAATGACAATGTATCTGATACACCGGTTTATGAGGAGTTACAAAAAGCCATAGACGAAGCAAAAAACAAGGGGGCTGTTTTGCTTTACCCTAAGTCAGGACAAGAGTTTTCAGTTGGCAATTTTAAAATCGTAACACTTTGGCCTGACAGAAGCATGAAAGCTTCTCTTTCCAACAGCTCATCTGTAGTTTTAAAAATATATTACGGTAAAAACAGTGTGCTTTTATCCGGAGATTTGCCCAAAGAAGTTGAAAAGTATCTTGCGTACAAAGAAGGTAGAGCTTTAAAGAGTGATATTGTGTTGGCGGGGCATCACGGTTCCAAAACAAGCACAAGCAAAAGCTGGATAGGATTTGCGAACCCGGATTTTGTTGTTATCTCAGCCGGCAAAGGCAATTCATACGGTCATCCTCATATGCAAACCTTGAAGATACTTGAAAAGTTCAAGATTAAAGTTTTACGTACAGACAAACAAGGAGATATTAAATTTAAATTAACAGGGGAGGAGGTTTACTTTGAAGCTAGTTTATAAGCCCGGCTTCTTTTAGGACGGCATAAGCGCCTTTTTTGTTTATTGTTTTTATTGCTTTTGTAGAGAGTTTCAGTGTGAATGTCTTGTTTAGCTCAGGTACGAAAATTCTTTTGCGCTTCAAATTAACCTTGCGACGTTTTTTCCCGCAAGGGTTAAACTGAGTGGCACGTGTGCGGTTTGAATACTTACCGCCCACGGCTGACCTTTTGCCTGTTATTTGACACACATTTGCCATGGGTCAGAGTATACACGAAAAAGTTTCTTTGGCAAGAACAAGTCTCAGCAAAAGATGGCAGTCAAAGTTAATTGTCGCCTTCAGGGTCCAGTTGAACTCTTTTTAATTTAAGCAGGTGCAAATGAAAATGTCCGGGCGCCGATTGCGCTTTAGGCAGGTTCTCCCATATTGCATCGTAATGCTCGCTTGCATAAGTTTTTTTGATTTCGTTTAGCTCTTGTATTTCTTCATCTGTCAGTTTGTCCCAGTTAAAATCAACTTTACGTTTTGTGAAAATTAAATGATGCACCTCGGCAAAGCTGTCATAAGGGAAGGCGTTTTTTATTATTATCCAGTGCTTAAACTCTACTATGGGGTTTTCAAATTCATCCTCAAACGGTTTTTTCTCTCCGCGCCTAAATTGTTCCACAGCTTTGAGATACTTCTCCATTGTCTTTTTTGTGCGAACAAAGGTTATATCTATTTTCTTTTTTACAACCATAAATT
>JALWJR010000039.1 GCA_026996985.1 Candidatus Kaiserbacteria bacterium | reverse complement strand
CAGAGACAGTTTTCGTTTGTCATAACGCTATTGTACTATGTCTTTGCACAAAAGGAAAGACAAATTTTGTGATACAATTTCTCTTATGAATCACAAACACCTGCTTGAAACTCTTCTTGAAAGACTTAATTTTAAAACGGAACAAGAAAAGCAAGATTTCCTAAAAGCTGATTATGACTCGGGAGTTTTGGACCCGTTTTTGTTTGATGGAATGAAAGTGGCGGTTGAGCGCTTAAACAGAGCGCTGGAGTTAAATGAAAAAGTGGCAATTTATGCTGATTTTGACGCAGACGGTATTCCGGGAGCTGTTGTGTTGCATGATTTTTTTAAAAAGGTTGGTTTTACAAACTTTACGGTATACATTCCGCATCGCGATAAAGAAGGCTATGGCCTGCATACTCATGCAGTTGAAAAATTAAAAAAGGAAGGTGTGAATTTGATAGTTACCGTTGATGTGGGAATCTCATCGCTTGAGGCGCTCCGGAGAGCATCTGAGCTTGGGGTTGATGTTATCATTACTGATCATCATGAACCAAACGGAGAGTTGGAAGAGATGGAAAAACTTGCCATCTCAATTATTAACCCTAAAAAAAAGAATGATAAATATCCGTTTAAGTATCTCTGTGGCGCCGGTGTGGCTTTCAAACTGGTACAGGCAATGTTGCAATATGGCAGAGAAAATAAAAAACAATGGGTTTTAAATGTGGTTGATGGTTGGGAGAAGTGGTTGCTTGATGTGGTGGCTATAGCAACCGTCTCTGACATGGTGCCTCTTTTAGGTGAGAACAGGATTTTGGCAAAATGGGGTTTGGTTGTACTGCGCAAAACAAGAAGACCGGGAATTTTAGCCCTTGCCCGCAAGACCGGTTTTAGATTAACTCAAGCAAACGAAGATGATATAGGCTTTTCCATTGCCCCGAGAATAAACGCCGCCTCCAGAATGGATACACCTGAGCTGGCTTTCAAGCTTTTGG
The DNA here is from genome assembly GCA_026996985.1 of Candidatus Kaiserbacteria bacterium. Lineage (GTDB taxonomy): Bacteria > Patescibacteriota > Minisyncoccia > Phycocordibacterales > UBA2100 > S143-145. The sequence continues at coordinate 3,278 of JALWJR010000039.1, read as the reverse complement.
CAACAGATTCTCCCAAAGAAGCGGAAGATTTGTCTTCCGAGCTTGAAAAGTTAAATAGAGCTCGCAAAGCAAAAGTCGCCGCAATGTCTCGTAAAATTAAAAAGAAAATCTCAAATCTTGAAACGTTGCCTGAGGTGGTGGTTACCGGATCTCCGAATTACTCGCCGGCTCTGTGCGGTTTGGTTGCCAACTCTTTGGCAGAAGAATTTAGCCGTCCGGTTTGTGTTTGGGGCAGGGAAGCAAATGGCACATACAAAGGCTCATGCAGGAGTGACGGGAGCGTATCAGTTGTTGAGCTGTTTGAGGCTGTGAAAGATAAGCTGCTGTTTTACGGTGGGCACAAGGAAGCCGGCGGATTTGCCGTATCTTTCGAGAATATACACATACTGCAAGATGAACTCTGCCAAGCTTACAAAAGATTGCCCAAAACCGAAAAAGCCGAAACACAAGAGCCTATAGTCATCTCTCTTGCTGATGCCAACACGGAGCTGCTAAAAGCTCTGGAGGTGATGCGTCCCTTTGGGGTTGGAAATCCGAAACCCGTCTTTTTGTTTAAAGAATTGAATGTTGAGAAAGTATCGGCCTTTGGAAAAGAAAAACAGCATACGGAAATTTTCGTTAAAGAGAAAAATGAAAGAAAACGCGCCTTTGCTTTCTTTTCATCGGTTGAAAAATGTCCGATTAAAGACAAAATTTCGCTTTGCGCTACGGTTGAATACTCTTTTTGGAAAAGGCAAGTTGAACTTAAAATTGTCTCCGTCAGCTGATACGGGAATGTTAATTCATGTTTTTTTGATATAATGTTTTTACGGTTATTATGTAAATTTAATACATGAATGAGTTATCTGTTTTGAAAATTTACAAACAAGCATGGAGGTTGTTTGCCTCTCGTCCTTGGACTGTATCCGGGTTTGTTTTTCTTGTTTATTTTGTTAGTCAACTCATTCAAACACCTCTTAATATTTTAAGTGATTCTTTGGAAAATGGTGATCCTGTAGCCGCTTTAGTTTTCGCGCCGATTTTGTTTGTTATTTTTATGCTAATCAGAGCTTATGAGCAATTTTTCATTTGGAGTTTTTATCTGCAAAGCGCGAAAAAACCACTCCCTTCTTACAAGGAGATTTTGGCAAAGTGGCGCGATTTTCAAACAATTTTTAGATTCCTGCTGGCATTTTTGTTACAGGGGATTATAACTTTTGCTCCCGTGCTTGCAGGTTTGTTGGTAGGTGTTGTTTTGTTTTTAGCCACTCAATCTGCTCCCGTTTTTGCTCTGTTATTGCTCTTTATCGTGGCTTTGGTAGCGGTATCTTTTGCAATAATTCTTTCACTGAGACTTTCTTTTACCTTGTTTTTTGTGATAGATAAAAAATATCCGCCCATAAAAGCGGTTAAAAATTCCTTTTCGCTTACAAAGGGAGAGCTTTGGTTTTTATTTAAATTTTCAGCTTTTGCGCTTTTGATTAATTTACTCGGTTTTCTGGCTTTGGGAGTTGGTGTGATTATAAGCGCAATTGTTACAAGCCTGGCGTGGACTTATCTATACCTTAAAATAACAGAGCAAGACTACAAGCCGGCAGAGAAGACATCTGTAAAATATGCTTTCGGGCTTTATGCCACTTTGGTTTCTTTGATTGTTTTGCCACTTTTGATCGCAGTCATTGTAGGCTCTAAGGAGGAAGAGGTGAATATTCCTGCAGGGTCAGATACGTACCCGGTTGAGCTTGAAGGTTTAGGTAACGAGTAAATATGCAGGTATACACTGACGGCGGGTCAAGAGGAAATCCCGGAAAAGCCGGAGCGGGGGTAACTATCTACAAAGATGGCAAAAAAATAAAAGAGCTTTATAAACCGCTTGGAGTGCAGACAAACAATTTTGCCGAGTACGAAGCGGTTAAAATCGCACTACAGTATTTGCTTGAAAACGGATTACACAATGAGCCGATTGAGATTTTGGCAGACAGCAAGCTTGTTGTTGAACAGCTCTCCGGTAACTGGAAAGTAAAAAACGAAAATGTAAGACGACAATTTAATGATGTTGTAGAACTTTTGGCTAAATTTCCCAAAGTCTCTTTCACACACATTCCGCGCGAGAAAAACAAAGAAGCCGATGCTCTGGCAAACAAAGCCATGGATTTGTAAAGTTTTTAAAGTTGCAACTTTTGTGGTTTTTGTGATATAAAATAGACAATGACCACACACGACAATAGAAAACCTCTCGTAAGGCGCTTTTTGTCGTGTGTGGTCACACCTGCCTTGCGGGAGGTTTTCTGTTTGCAATTTATAAACTAAACTTCGCCTATGACCACACAAAGTTTTAAAGATTTTACAAATAAATACTCTCTTACAAAAACTTTGCGCTTCGAGCTCAAGCGCGCTTTTTTAAATGATAGCGGAGAGCTTTATACAGACAAAAGCAAAAACACTGAAAGCTGGCAGAAAATTGTGGAGGAGCAAATAAAGATAAATGAAGCGCGAACTTTAATAAAGCCTTTAATAGACGCTTTGCACAGAAAACTTTTGGAGGAGTTTCTAGAGAGTTTTTCTTTGAATGAAGGCAAGCTCTCTGTTAGTGATAGAGGCAGGACATTTTCAGTATATGAGGTTTATGAAAGGCTTAAAAAAGGTGATGCTCAGGAAAAGCAGAAAAAAAGAACTCTTCTTAAAAAAATTGAAAAACAATTAGCAGATTATTTTGTGAAAGAATTAGCAAATTTTCATTCAGATTCAGTTGTAGGGCTAAAAACAGACCAGAAAGGAAAAAGGAAAGAATTCAATTTATCAAAAGAAAATCTTGTAAAAGGCGAACCGTTATTTTATTTGATGCTTGATGCTGTAGATCATGAAGATTTTAGAGAGTTTAAAGATTTAAAACCATATATAGAAATTTATAATGGTCTTACAGGCGCGCTAAAGGATTTAGCAGAAAACAGAAAGCATTATTACGGAGCCCAATTAAAACACGGGCAATATGCTACAAGGTATTTTAAAGACAACCTGGAAATATTTTTACAGAATAAATTCTTGTTTGAAGAAAAAATCAGAAAACATTTATCAGAATTTAACAATTTGTCTGAAAATGAAGAAATTTTTGATTTGGCAAATTACGGCAAATTTATAAGCAAAAAAGGTATTGAAAAATACAACGAAAAAATATCAAAAATAAATTCCGAGTTAAATCAAATTGTTCAGCAAAACCCTGAACTCAAAAAAGAACTGCCAAGAAAACTTGCCCCTTTGTTTGAATCTATAGGTTCTGAAAAAGAGCAAAGGTTTGAAAG
>JALWJR010000038.1 GCA_026996985.1 Candidatus Kaiserbacteria bacterium | reverse complement strand
TTCTTTTTCAAAAGTTTTTACAAACCCTTTCAGTTTTGCAATAGCGCGCTTTATCTCCTCTTTTTTCTCAGCCTGCTTTTTCTTCTCCAGTTCAAGTTTTTGCGCTTCTCTTTCGTATTTATCAATATCAACCGGAAGAGCCTCCTTATTCTCCTCAAAAGCTTCGCCTGCCGGTAATTCAAGCATTTCAGAGAGTCTGTCTTCAAAAATTCTGTCAATAAACTCACCCAGTGCTCCCCACTCAGACAAAGTTAATCGCGGATCAGGCAACGCCAAATTCAGGTCATCTGCGTGCTCTTTCAAGAATTTGTCATATTCTTCCTGTGAATTGAACTCTCGTTCAATGTGTTGCTTTTTTCCGTTTATATTTTTAATAATTGAAATTTTTCCTTTAAACATAAGCCTAACTTTAATTTCTAATGTAGCTACATTTTACACCTTTTGTACCACAAATGTCAACTTTGATTTAGAATGTTTTGATTTTAAAAAGATAACCCTTATACTGCCTGTATGGAATTCGCAAAACGTATACAAGGAATAGAGAGCTCGTTTGTTCGCGACATATTAAAGCTTGCCACACAAAAAGACATTATCTCCTTTGCCGGAGGGCTTCCGGAAGCTGATCTGTTTCCAACAGGGCGTTTTGCAAAAGCGGCGCAAGAGATTCTAACAAACCCAAAAACGGCCAAAGTTGCACTGCAGTATGGAGAATCAACCGGGTTTACTCCTTTGAAAGAAATCATTGCAAAGACATATAAAATTAAAGACAATCTTGACATCGACCCTAACCTTATAATCATTACAACCGGCTCGCAACAAGCGCTTGATTTGATTGGAAAAACTTTGCTAAACGAAGGTGATGAAGTGCTACTTGAACGCCCAACATATCTTGCCGCCATCCAAGCTCTGCAGTTTTATAAACCAAAATTTACCGAGATTGAACTCTCAAGTAACGGCCCGAAAACTCTACCTAACAAAAGCAAAGCAAAACTCGCCTATATTATTCCCAATTTTCAAAATCCAACCGGCATCACCTGGAGCAACGAAAAAAGAGAGGAATTTGCAAAGTGGGCAAAAAAACACAACATCTTGATTGTTGAAGATGATCCATACGGAGAAATACGATTTTCCGGAAAAAGACAAAAACCTCTAAAAACTTTTAATGAAAATACTGTTTTGCTGGGTTCATTTTCAAAAATTTTGGCTCCCGGGCTAAGATTGGGTTGGATTATTGCACCCAACAAAAAAATATTCCACGCCTTATCTCTGGCAAAACAGTCGGCTGATTTGCATTCAAGCCAATTTACACAGCTGATAGCGGCAAAATTTTATGAAGACTTTGACGCTCAAGCGCATATAGAAAAAATCGCAAAAGAGTATGGAAAACGTAAAGATATTCTATATTCAAAACTGCAAGAAATTTTTCCAACAGCGCAAATAACAAACCCTGACGGCGGAATGTTTTTGTGGGTGCGCTTTCCTGAGGAAATTAAAGTTTTACCCTTGCTTAAGCAAGCTATAGATGAGGGTGTGGCGTTTGTACCGGGTGTGCCGTTTTATGTAAGTGATCCGGAGAAAAACACGGCGCGATTTAATTTTAGCAATACCGACGAGTCTGCTATCTGCAAAGGTGTGGCAAGACTGCAGAAAGCGGTTAAATCTTTTGTTTAAAACATTAAAACGGCCACGTTTGCACGTGGCCGTTTCGTTATACAGTTTCCAACGTGCTCTTTGCCCACGTTGGCAATTTGTCAGGTTCAACTTCTTTTGCATGCAAAATTGGAACGCCTTCACGCTCCTCAATGCGCCCAAAGGCCCCGAAAAGTCCGTCGCGTGTGCATGAAAATGAAACATGTGAAGTATTTTCTTTATCTATCCATGTACGCTCAGGATAATCGGCACGAAACGAAACCAGATATCGAACACCATTTTCAAGTGTCACAATAAAATATCGATTGTGATTATCTTTCGGACGCGAACGCTCGGGCAACTCTTTAATCTTATACATATAAGGCTCTGAAATCTGCCACGCAGAACTAATTTCACGAGCCGCCGCTGCGATATAACCGCTTGCGCGCTGAAGATGACCGCCCAATTTAACACGCTTGCGACCAAAATCTTTTTTTGAATCCTTTTTCAGGCGCTCTGCAAGCGAAAATAAAATCCAATAAAGCGAGCGATAGCAAAGACCCGCCAAAAACTCTCCTAGCTTAATCATCCCTTCCTTGCGGGAAAACTTGCCGGAGATGGAGCGAGGATATTTTTTAGGCATGTTACCACTCCTTTTTTCAAGGTTGCCACTATCTATAAACTACTAAAAGCGCAACAAAAAGCAACCTCGACAAGTTTACTGTACAACTCGTTCCACAAAGAGTCTTAGCAGTTCATTTGCTTTGGGAGCATCATGCAGAGCATCTAAAATTTGTTGCAGCGCATTTTTTTGCTCCGGATATATGTCAATGTAACGAGTTAAACGCGCTTTTACATCAGGCGCATCAAGTTCGGGATGAAATTGAAATCCGTAAGTTTTTGAATTTTCCATTTTAAAAATTTCAACAGGGCAAGTCTCCGCAAAAGCCAAAACTGACATTCCCTCTGGTAGCCTTTTTTCATCTGCTCTGTACTTGTGCCAAGATATACCCTCAAACTCTTTCGAAAACCCTTCAAAAAGAACATCTCTCTCACCTTCCGGTGTCAGTTTTATATTTACGTTTAACTCTCGGGTATTTCGTGTATCAACCGTCAAATACCCACCGAAAGCTTCCACTGCCAACTCAAAGCCGTAACAAGAAGCGAAAACGGGAAGTTTTTTGTCTGTGGCGTAACGCAAAACCTCTCCGGCATCAAAAACCGCTTCTTTATGGTATTTGTTGAGCTTGTCTTCATGAGATGAACCTCCGTACCACAGGGCATCAATCCCCTCCAGTACTTCTTTTGAAAACCTGCCGGTTTTAAACAGGTTTATAACCTTCCAGTTTTCAGCCGGAATTCCACTGAAACGCACAAACTCATCAAATTCCTCTTTAAGCGTTTCATCATCTTCTCTGATTTGAATCAGCAAACATTTAATGTTTTGCTCTTTACCGTTCATGTACTTTTTTTAACATATTTTCTCAATTTGAAAAGATTGCATCATTACAAAAAATAACTAGCATAAGATTGGCTGTTGCTTGAAAATCCAAAAACGGGAGAAATGCCATGAACACTGTCTACTACCACTCTCTAAAACACATCACAAAAGATCACAAACTCGGCTCCATCGAAGGGGTGCTGGGGTATGAAAGCAGAGCGCTTGCGTTGGGTAACACAGATGATGTTGTAATTCTTGACCCGTCTTTACAAACTGATCTCTCGGCTATTCTTGAACATTACGATAGATGCGGTCTCACTCATTGTGGCGAAGTTATCTGGAGCAGTACTCCGGATGTGCTCTCCGATTTTGTCAACTCTTATGAAATTTCCGTGTTCCTGCACACGAGAGAGCTTTTGCCGTATACACAAGACGAAACACGTCTTAGAGCGGTTGAGTTTTTTGAATCAAAAAACAACTCTATAAAATGGGCCAGGGAGCATGAAGCTCTTACGCCTGAGACCTTGTTTAGCGACTGCGGATTATGTGGCAAAAACTGTGGACAATCTTCAAGCTGTCTTCCGCTTCCGGTGGTTGTAAAACCCGATAAATCAGACTCGGGTGTGGGAGTTGAGCGATGCGAAACACAGGAAAAATTTAAAAGGGCCATAGCAAATATAAGAGACTTGTTTGGCCCTCAAGCTAAGTTTCAGGTGCAGGAGTCTCTGCCTGAAGATACAACTTTTTTGAATTTGCAATTCTACGGTAGAGATGATACCGCCGAGTTCGTTGAGTTAACAGAGCAAATAATGAAAGGACATGCTCACTTTGGCAACTCAACCATTGATGAGAAATCCCCTTTTTGGACAGGGGCGACTATTTTTGCCCCTCTTGCCAAAATGATGGCCCGCAAAGGGTTACGTGGCATTTTCGGGCTTGATGTCGCTGCAGTTCCTAACTCTTTCGGCCTCGGTGAAGGAACCATTGAGTTTTACTTTGTGGAGTGCAATCCGCGCTGGAATGGGGCAAGCTATCCGACAAGGATAGCCGACCTGAAAAAACTCAATGTTCCAAACTGGAGCACAACTTATGTAAACTTTAGTGCCGGCACCTCGGCAAAAGATTTGATAAAACAGCTGAGGAAAAGAGGGCTGGAATACAACCCTCAAAATAAAGTCGGTATTGTAATTTTCAACTGGGGACCGATTTCATCCGGCAAAGCCGGGGTTATGCTAATCGGCTCCACAGAAGAGCAACGAGCTCTCAGACAAGAGCTATCTAAAGCTGTGTCTGTTCTTTAATACCGGGCGCGCCGTTTCCACGGCGCGCTTTTTTTGTTATTATGAATTTATGTTTAAGCTGATAATACATGGTGGTGCGGGCGCAATAAAATCTCCGGATGAATATAAACCGTCTTTGCAAAAAATCGTCACAGAAGGGCAAGAACTGCTGCAGAAAGGAAAATCGGCCACTGAAGTGGTTGCACATTGTGTCTCCCTTTTGGAAGATGATCCGCTTTTTAACGCGGGAAGGGGTTCGGTTTTAACCGCAGATGAGCGAGTTGAATGCGATGCCTCAATTATGGATGGAGAAAACTTGCAAGCGGGAGCCGTAGCAGGTGTATCCGGAGTGAAAAATCCCGTGAAGTTGGCCCAAACGGTTATGGAGAAAAGCGAGTTTGTTTTTTTAATCGGAAAAGGGGCGGAAGAGTTTGCGAAATTACACAATTTGGAATTTATGCCTGATGAATATTTTATAACCGACTCTCGCTTAAAACAGCTAAAGGAGGCGCGCGAGGCCGGTAAAGTTGTTCTTGATCATTCGGATTTAAAAAACAAGAAAAATGATGAGAAAAAACTTGGAACGGTTGGAGCGGTTGCAATAGACAGTCGGGGCAATCTTGCGAGTGCAACCTCAACCGGTGGAATAGTAAATAAACGCTTCGGAAGAGTTGGCGACTCATCAATTATAGGAGCCGGAACCTACGCCAACAACTCTCTGGCCGCAGTCTCATGCACCGGCTACGGAGAACAATTTATAAGAGCCACAATGGCAAGAGTGGCCGCAGAATTTACAAAAGAATTGAATGCAAAAGAAGCGGCTGAAAAAGCGATAGAATTTTTGCAAAAATCTGTAAAAGGTCTGGGTGGACTTATTATGATAGACAGATTTGGTAACATCGCGCATGCATACAACACCCCGGGGCTTTTATATGCTCAAGCCGATGAAAAAAATATAAAAGTTTTCTAATATGTATCACTATTCCCCGCTTTTGCGGGGTTTCTTTTTTAAAATAGTTTGTAATATAATCTTTATATGATTCGCGAAATACTCAAACACATAAACAGAAAAATGGCAGAAAAAGAAGGGCTCGTCTCCGAGCAAGATTATGTCCCGTATGAAAAAGTAAAAGATTTAATCACCAACCCAGAAACATTTGCTCAAAAAATTAATACTTTTGAAAAGCAGATTTATCCTGAAGTTAAAATAAAAGGAGAGACAATAGAGTTTGGAGACGGACACTTTACCAACAAATATACACTTTCTTTCCCGGCAGAAAGCGAAAAATATGACTCTCGTATAATCACTCGCAACTCCCCTCTTTTTATGCACAGATATTTGGTAAATGATGATTCTGTTGTTGCCGCTATAAACGGACCGTTTTTTTGTTTGCACGACGGCGACCTAAAAAGGTATCCGAAAGAGATAATCTATCATGCAAATATAAGAGACGGTCTTGTTTTTGGTCTGCCATCTGCCGACAGACCAATGCTTTATGTTGATGAAAGTGGCGAGATAAAATGCAAAGACGCAAAAGCGGTCGGCTCCATTAAAATAAGTAATACGATTATAAACTGGATCGGTGGCGAAGGTGTTGCTCACGGAAGAGAGGTTGCGCAAAATAGCCAAGTGTATCTGTTCAACAGCGCATGTTGCACAATTGAATACCAAGACAGAAATGATAAAACAAGCCTTCGTATGTTGAACGAACAGAAAAACTCTACTCCAGCAAACCCCAACAAAACCGATTTGGTAGTTGATATTGATGAATTAAACAAAAATCTTGTTATTTCAAAAATTAAAGAAGGTGGCGGAATTGATTTTTTTGAAGGATTGTTTATTTTGCAGGTTCCAAATGAGATTGCAAAATCACTAAATATTGGTGATTCCGTAAACCCGATTGATCTTGATGGAATTGCGCTAAACGGTGTTGTCTCTGCGGTCTCAACCGGCCCTTTGGTCCACCACTTTATTGAAAATGATGACCACCCGATAAATCACGACCCTTCATTGGGAACTTTCCCTCCGTTTGAAAAAGGCAAACGCTATGCCCGTTCCGTAATTTATAAACAAAACGATTTTATACATTTTACGGTTTTTGACGGAGTGCCACGCTCCAGGTTTATGCTCGGGGCTACACCAAAAGAAGTTGCCGAAAACATTCCCGAAAACTCAGATTGGGCCGTATTTTTAGATGGCGGACAATCATCACGCATAACTTTTCGTGAACAAAACGGACAAATAGACGCTTTTGGAAATAAACAATATCTAAGGTTGCATGTTGCAGACAAAACCGCTCAAGTTGCGAAAGATGAAACCAGATTTTTATGGACAAAACGTGGAAGACCGGTAAATTCCGTGATTGAGTTGGTGGTGAAAGATTAAATTTGCAGATCTACAAAAAACTCCGGCACACAAATTTGTATGCCGGAGCTGAAAGAGCTACCATTTTATATTGTTGAGTTGATCGCGACTGTGCGCGATAACTGCAAGAGTACGACCACCAACCTCCTCCTCCGGATTGGGAATCATTTCAACCATCCCATCCGGAGAATAAATACTGATAACATTCACTCCTTGCGAAAGCAGAAACCTGTCCACCTCAGCGTAGGTCATCTGTACTTTCTTGGGTACAGACAAACGTAAGTAAGTTGCATCTTCTCTGTTATCAAGAAGACGGCCGACAAAATCAGCTGCACCGGGGTCCAAAGCTTCCTGAACAACACAAGCCATGTCGGTGCTAACCACCACTCTGACATTGTCACCGGTTTGTTTGTTGAGATTCTCGGCAGCATCTTCGCTTTGAAAAAACGCGACTATCTCCGCATCCTCTCTCACATGGTTGAGAATAGAGATAACACTACCGACAACATTCACATCTGTCTCGGCAAGTACAATTATGGTCGTCGCCTCGCCGATTGATGCTCTGTCTCTGACTTCGGGAGAGTCAATCTCCCCTTTTACAAATCCGGCTAACCTGCCCGGGAATGGATTTTCAGGTAAAGTTGAGACAAGAACAACTCTGCCTTTCACACGAGAATCGGCAAGCAGGTTGTCCAGTAATGAAATTGTACGTTTTGTGCCGTCACCTACAACGACTACATGGTTCTCAAGCATTACCGACATTAACCCTCTCCTTCTTTTGTCTGCATAGTCACTGGCAACAGTTGCAACTTTACCGATAATGGCACTAAAAAAAGCGATGCCGAATATCATAACAAAAGCCGCAACAGCCCTGCCACCGAAGGTGGTCGGAGAAAAGTCTCCGTATCCTACTGTTGTTCCAGTGACGATGTAGAACCACCAGTACACCTCCGGCTTGATAAGCTCGGAAGTTGGCGATTCCGCATACGCCATAAGCGCCCAGGACAGAAAAAAATGCGCAAGAAGCATCACTGCAAGCAAGCGCCATGTCATTCTGTCCAGTAGCGCTACAAGCCTCCGTATCAGCTTAGCGCGAAGCAAGAAATGCATAATACCTCTCCTTCTTTGGGCTCCCACCGGTCTTCATAGACCGGTGGGAGGGTCGTGTTAGTCAAGCAACCAACTGCGTCTCAAATACAAATCCAAGATGCACGGTTGCATAAGTGTGTTTACACAGCGAACCTCGGAGACAAGCTCGCCTTTTCCAAACACCAGTGCAGCCCGAAACAGATCCGGAGTTACATACCCCGTCTCCACTTCAAACGCACTGAGTGCCTGGACTCGTCTTTTGACATCGGCTGAACCTCCCTTTTTCCATGCCAAGTAAAAACCCCATTCACCAAAAGAAGGAACATTCTGGTGAAATGGGAGTGTTTCAAAACCGGCAGACTCAAGGGTTCTACCTATGGCAAGAAACACTTCTTTGGCAAAAAAAGGAGAAGTGGACTGCACCACCAATATTCCATTAGGTGTCATGAGGCGCTTAAGCTTGCGATAAAACTCTCGCGAGTAGAGTTTTGCAAGCTCAACGGAAGACGGGTCCGGAAAATCTATGATAACCACACCCCATTTATTGTCATGCAGACTACCGACAAATTTATCGGCATCCACATGAATAACATTCACATCAGCGATATGCAGTTTTTGCCTCTTCGGGTTCCCTATGTGAATGCTTTTAAAGCCACCTTCGAAGACACCCGATGAAGAAACTGTCACAACCCTCGCATCCTCAAAAGCTCCTTTATTGATTTTGCGAAGGTATGGATTGGTTTTTGCCATCTTGACCATCTCAGGGTCAAGGTCAACCAACGTCACTGATCTGACGCGCCTGTATTTGAGCACCTCACGCAGCGCAAGCCCGTCTCCTCCTCCCAAAATAAGAACACGAGAGGCGTATGGATTCAGAGCCATAATGGGGTGCACAAGAAGTTCATGATACCGCTTCTCATCAATTGATGAGAATTGGGTGTTACCGTTGATGTACAGACGCACATCCCCGGTTTCTTTGTTTTCGGTTACCACCAAATGTTGGTATTTGGTGGTTTTGCTTGCAACAATCGGGTCATCATAAAAACGTTGCTCCATTTTGATGTTCCACTCACGGTTGTGTATATACCCATAGACAAGCGCAACAGCAACCGCAAGTATAACCACCGCCGGAATTTTCCAGCTTTTCACAACTCCCCGATACGCGAAGAAAGCGACGGTCACCGCTGCAACAGCAAAGTTGAACCCGGCAACGATAAAACTGATTTCGGTAAGGGGGAAGTTTTTGAGCAGAAACTTCACCCAAATGACAGCCCCCACAAACGCTCCCACATAATCCATGGCATAGACCACCGCAAGATTGCGTTTGATGGAGGCGCCATGCTTGTTGATGATTCTCATGACAATCGGTATCTCAAAACCGATGAGAAAACCGATTACCGTCACAAGTCCATAGAGCACCAACAAAAAGTGCTCACTCATGTACCCGAAAGCTGCGTAAATAGCCAAAGGCGCAAAGCCACCAAGAAGCGCCATGGAAATCTCAATTCCCATAAACGCTTCAAGAAGTAACCTGTCCGGAACTTTCTTTTGCACCCAACCGGAGACTCCCATCATCAGCATCATGAGCGCTATGATAAACGAAAACTGCTCAACCGTTCCTCCCAAGATATAGGAGGACATAGTTGCAAGTACGTATTCGTTTACCAGTCCGCTTGCTCCGGTTGCAAACATACAAAACCCAAACAAAAAAGTCATTAGCCTGAGTTTTGCAAAGCTGGTCGGTTCTATACTCATCACCTGCGCATGACCCATTGTGATTCCTCCTTTTCAAAGAACTCTCCTATCTGCTCGCTTCAAAAGAAACGAGCAAAACAAGAGGGAGAATGCTGTAGACATACAGCATTCTCCAGAGTACGAAAGAACTACACGATGGCCGCGTTGATCATCAGCGCAACGCCGATGTTCACAGCGACCAACACAACAGAGACGGCCACGTTGCGCTCCTGAATCTCCGCTTCTGCCTTAACCGAAGGCAAAAGCAGATGATCGGCCACAACCGACACAACCATGAGAGCAACTACCGCTACTGTCGCATACACCGCAAAAGAGAAGAGATCGGGGAGCAGATTGCCACCGTCCCCTGCAATAGCGCCAAAAAGCGCTACAGAAGTGGCAACCATCAGCCCACCTACCACCAAGCCGGCGGAGGTGTTACCAAACTCAATCTCTTCAAGAATTTCTCCCGAGGCGAATATGTCGTACAGGTGAGCTACAGCAAGAAAGACAACCTGACCTGCAACGAAAAAGATCACCGCGGAAAGAAGAGATCCTTCTCCGGCAAACGCAGCCATGGCAACAATGCCGGTGGCCAAGTAGCCACCGAACTCCACAAACCCAACCGCCATGTTGCCGTTGCGAATGGCTTTGGCATTGCTTACATTGCCCAGCACGATAAAGTCATTGATCGCGCGAGCAACAAACAGCAAGACGGTGATAATCAGACCGTCAACAATGAGATTTGCGACATCCACCACAAACCCCTGCGACGGACCGGAAACCGCCCCGAACATACCTACGGCAATACCAAGATAAAACCCGCCTCGTCGAAGAGCTACGGCGAGGTTGCCATTTTTGATTTCGTCATCGGGTGAGAACTCGGCAAACATATCACTTGCCAGTTTCGCCACCCACACAAACGCCAGGGTGATAGTCAAAAAGACCACACCCATAGCAGTGCTCATCACAACTTCCATTATCTTACCTCCTTGTTACTTGCCGCGACCACCGGGACCACGACCTCTGAAACCGGATCCGGCACCTCGGATGCTTGCGGATTTGAAACCACCTCGCTTCGCAAACGAAGTTTTTGCAAAGCGACTGCTGGTTCTGGTACGCTTGCCGAATGTGCCGTATGTCGGCTTTTTTTCATCCCTACCGTAGTATCCGCGCTTACCGCGATAATTATCGCGCCAATAGCGATATTCATCACGATAGTAATAGGTGGGATGAGCCGGGTCAAAAAAGAGACGATAGATGGCGTAAGTCTCAAGCCAGCTCCACCTCTCTTTTCCGGTTTCGGGGTCCTTCTCCCATCGGCCGTATTTGGGGTTGCCGACCTTGCTCAGCCCCATAGGGGTGGGCTCTTGGAGCTTTTCCGACTCAAAAAACCCATAAGGTTTTGAGACGATCTCCATACCAAGGGCATGAAGATACTCATCGAAGTCTTCCTCATCCACTTCAATCCAGTCGGTGTATTTTTTTACACCGTTTTCAATGATGAGGTATTTGTGGAAGAATCTCGGCTCCATATCCTCCACCCAAAATGATGAGTCATCATCACCTTTGGGCCAGTTAAGCGACAGTTTGTCTTTTGTGAAGCCAAGCGCCGCCCACATTTTGGGGTCGATGTGAATTTCAAGTTTCCATCCACCAAACCCCTTGTAAAGGCGAGCCAGATTACCGGCCTCTCCCCGCCACTCACCGGGCTTTAACTTGGAGAAGTACCGGAAAACCTGCTCGCTTACCTGAACAGGTTTGTAGAGCATATCGGGAGTGTTGTCCCAGTCACTCCACGAATCCCAGCTAGAGCGGCCGATCTGGATCCAGTACTCCACTTTCATATCGGCAAGGATTTTGGTGTACTCTCGATAGAGTTCACCAAGTTTCTTGTGCAAACCATTGGCAGACTCACGCAACCCCTTAAGACGAGCGTCCACAAGAGCAACGGAGTCTGCAAAGACGGCATAATCTGCCAACTCCCCTTTCTTGTGCTTTGCAAACTCGCTCTCTGCCTTCTTGAGTGCCGAGAGAGCCTCATCACGCGCCCTCTGGAGTGGAGCGAACAAGCCGGAGATATCACCTTTACGATTAGGATAATCTCTTTTGGCTTTCTCCACAACAGACTCAACAGAAGAGACGATTTTCTTCATCTCTTCCGCTTCTTTTCGTGCGCGTGTGATCCACTCGGAAGCCTTATCCTTGGCTGTTGCAAGGGTGGTCATGCGCTTTCCCACCCACGCAATCGCTCTTTTGGCTGACCGAAACGCCTCATCAAAGAGTTTGAGCTGCGACTCAAGCTCTTTTATATCTTTTGAGCTGTTCCGGTCGTAGATGGGCTTGATGCGCGCTTTGTACACAAAACGCAGACGCTCAACTTTGGCTTTCGCCTCGGTGAACTTCTGGTTCCATTTTTCGCGCTTTGCATAAGGCGCAAAAAATTGCCAGTCTTTCGCCCCTTGCTTGAGCGCGAAAGATTTTTTCTCAGATTCCAGATACCGCTCCAGATTCTCAATCTTTGTCGGTATCTGCTCCACCCTCTGCTTCAGCTGCTCCGGCAAACTGTCACAGCCTGCCAGTACAACTGAAAAAAACGCAAAGAGCAGAAATGCCAAAAACTTCTGTGGCATTTTCTACCTCCTTTCTACCGTTGTGTGAGTGAAGACGATCAATTCTTCGTTCGGGTAAGCATGCGCCGTCCGAATCGCAAGAGTATCGTCTTTCACATTTGCGACAAGCACCGTGGTCGGCACTCGCCCGTTTTTGGTTGCCGGAAACTCACAGTACAGTCCATCACCACGACCTTGCAAAGCGTGACGATGCAGTAACTGTAGAGCTTCCGACCCGTCTTGCCACGGAGTTATCTGTGGCACGAATCGATAACCAAGGTCTGCAACCTTTGTCTCAACCGCCTCCGGTCTTCCGCTTATAATGGGAGTGGAGTTTGTCTTGACCTCTATACAGGCAAAAATCTCAGAAATGGTTATATCGCCCGCATGGAAAATCAAGAAGTGACTCTCTCCAATTATTCCCATCTCAACGAAGCCCCAAGATACTATGAGTCTCCGGCGCCTGAGAACGGTAAACTGTCTCTCATTCACCGCCTCAAGCGCCAGAGTAAATCGCAGATCCTTGGCCGACTGGTCTACATAATCGGCCACTTGCATTTTTTACTCCTTCTTGTTCGGATCTTCCATAAACGCCTCCAGAGCGTTTTTCACGCGTGCAGGAAGTGTTCCGCCGAGCTCCACCAAACTCTCCACTCCTTGAGAGAGTGTTTTGTAGCTCTCAAGGAGAGAGATGATCTCGGGTCCAAGTTCAATGGTGGAGGTGTAATCTGTTGTCTCATCAATAAGCTCAACCAGAAACACATCTTCACTACCACCTGATCCGACAACTTTATGACGATGACCGTTAAGGTACACCGGAAAGTCGGCTTGCCCCTTAGGGAGCAGATGGAACGCCGCAAGCGGAACAGAGACACTCTGCTCGTGGCCGGTCTTTACATCCTTCAGGCGAAGCTCGACCCAAAGGTTGTCACCACGCTTGGTGATGCCGGGCACACCCGCAAGCTTGTGCGGGTGTCCGTTGATTTTCACTTCAGGCATTGCTTTCCTCCTTCAGCTGTAGAACTTCCACTTCAGAGCTGCGAACAGTGCGGCCGGTAAACGCTTCTCTCTCAGGGCGAGAGTCTGAGGTGTCGTCGTACCACATCTCAATGGTGAGTGTAGTGCCGTCACCCGCCTCAAAGGCAAAGAAGCGCACCGGCACACCTTCCATATCAGGATCGAACGCATCTCGAAAGTAAAGCGCCGAGTACGTCTCTTCATCATCGTAGTAGAAGGTTTTACCCTTCCACTCAATGTCTCCCTCTTCCTCATCGGCGAAATACTCAAGGAGTTCTCGAGAGACTTTTCCATAGTCAGAGCGCAGCTCACGAAGTCTTACTTCCTGCTCGGTAAGCCACATCTCTATCTCATCGTCCTCATACCACTCAAGAAACGAGGTCTCGCCCGTCTTGAGTGACAGCAGCTCCAGCTCATATGTCCAGTACTGCTGTTTTTTGGGGCGGAAGTCCCACTTGGTATCAAGGTACTTGCCGATGCTAAGTACCTTGAATACTTCTCCCCCGATGCTGAGATAGCCCCCGACGGCCACATCTTTGACCGTGTATTGGCGCCTTTCGGATTCGGAAAGTGGCTTGAGGCCACGGATGGCCTCAAGCCTACGGGCTTGCTTTTTGTTCATTTCACTCTCCTTTCTTTTCAAGCGCATGGCGAAGACGCGTCATCGGATCCGCCGCTCTGCGCATGATGGACGAAACTTTCTGGAGTTGCGCGCTGGCTTCCTTTGCTCTCTCTTGCGTCTCCGCGCTTATTTGCCTAATTTCATCCACCATTGCAACCACTTCGTTGGCGGCTTTTTGAAGCGCCTGCGGGTCAACAAGAGACCTGCTCTGCATACGCGCCATCTGAGTTGTCACCCGGCGTGTCTGCCTTGCAGTGTCTTGAATAGTGCGTTCAGCAGAGCGGGTAATCTGCTCCATAATGCCCACAAGCCCCGCCTGCTGAGCCGCCGCCGCTTTCACCATAAGGTTTGTTGCAACGGCTGGCAAAAGCACATTCACCAGTCGAGACACTCCCTGTTCAATCTTGCGAGCGTTTGCAATAAGCGCTTCGGCCGCAAGACGAGACTGAACATTGAGAGCATCCACTGTCTGAATATCAACCACTTGAACTGCCAGGTGGTTGATAATATTGGCCAAGGCTTGCGCCTGTACAGGATCCTCCACCTCAGCCTGCCTCTGTTTGAGACCCTGCCAGATAAGCTGGCCCATATAAATAGCTTCTTGAAGCTCCTGCTGAGTGTCAAAAAGCTTATCTGAGATGTGAGCCAACTCCACAGCGTTGCGGAGCGCCTTATCACGCTCGGCAAACAAATGCCGTTTGAGCGCCTCAATGGTTGAGGCGACGGTATCCTTCCTCTCGTTGATAACTTTGAGCACCTCCTCAGCCTTGGGGGCTCTACGGATAAGACGGGTAACAAAGCTCATAATCCCGAAGTTTTCGGTTTGACTTACAACCTCGGGATTAATGAGATCAAGCTGAGTTTTGATCTCAATCAGGGTTTTGTTAACCGGAGACCCTTCCGATACCTCCCGCAGAACATCGGCAATTTTGGCATCCATAAGAGATACCTGGCCGGTGTTTGCCTGCATATATTCACTGCCGAGGCTGTAGACCTTGGCGGTGATAGAGGCACTGTTCGGATCCTCAAGAATGGCATCGACAAGCTCAGCCGCCTGCTGTTTTATCTCCTCATCCCGCTCGTCGCTGAGGAAATCCGGCCTTATGGGCCGAATGTCATCAACGGTTTGTACCTCTTGCGCCTCAAGAGGTACAAGCTCTCCATTGCTGACAGCAGGTGTCAGAACTTGCGTCTGAGCCGCAGTTTGTTTGGTATCGGTCATTTCACTCCTCCTTGCTTAGAGATTTTTGACCTTCAGAAAAGCGCTGGAGATTTCAAAATCATCCAGACGCCCTTCATCCAGTTGGTGCTTTTTCTCAGATACGCTCTGGCTCAAACTTTCGATTTGAGCCAAAAACTCACTCTTTTTTTGCACTTTGTCGTCTTGTGAGAGTTTAAGATAGCTCTCTACAAGATTTGGAAGACCATCTTTTGCGAGAGTCTCCAGATTATAGGTAGCCTCGGAGTTCTCCGACTGACGAAGCGCTTCGGGAAAAGTTGCAAGTAACAGATCAAGCAACCTCTCCACAGCACCAACAACATTCGCATCATTACAGCGGAGGCGCAACGTCTCATTGAGGCGAACAAGAGACTCCTCCACTGTCTCGTAACGTTGCTCGGCGGCAGGCATCGCAAAAGAAGCCGCCTCCTTTGCAACCTCCATCGGGTGCTCACCTTTTGCTCCGGCAATCAGCAAAATAAAAGCCAAAGCACCTAAGATGACACCGATGACAAACGCAAGTGCGACCGGCATCTTGAAAACAAAATATGCAATCGCAAACACCATTGCCACAACGGCAAGAGAGATGGAAGATTTCATGATTCTCTCCTCTTTTGCATGTCAAAGTTCATCTGCAGCAAAACCGCAGACCCAAGGCATGCAATACCACAGAAATCAATAAAAGTCAATGTCTTGAAGACATATTACATTTGCACTGCAGTCCTTTAAAAAAGCATCAATTTATCCTCTTTCATAGTCACCCACCCAGGGCAGCAAGTCGGGGTGCCGGGAATCGAACCCGGGCCACACGGTCCCAAACCGTGCACACTACCATTATGCTACACCCCGAGGTTCTAAAATAATACATGTCTTTTTAAATTAAGCAAGAATTTAAAAATAAACGAAATTCTTAAAAATATTAAAAAGGACACAGAAACTAATTTTTTAAAGGACAAAACAAAATCAAACTTGATAATGGTAAAGGACATGCGATTTTACTATCGGTCAATATTGTAAAACAGCTCACAAAGCGCTGTTTTATCATTTAAATTCATAAATACAGACACTAAATGCACTCGATAAAGGCATAAATCATTTTCCAACATATAAGTTTTTGCAACATTTATTATATTTCTTAGCTTTTTTTCACTAACCCTAGAGGCCGGATCCATTTCACGTGCAACAATATTATTTTTTATTTTGCTTATTTTTTCACGTGTAACTGTAGTTTTAACTTCAAAAAAATGTATAGTGTGCATTTCACGTGAAATACTTGTAAACGCTTTTTTAAATTCTTTTTTAAAAATTCTTCTAAAGAATCTACTAAAAACAAAAGTTGGTTTTTCACGTGCAACTATATCTATCTCTCCCCAACTTTTTAAATAATTCCTTGAAATTATATAAAAACCGCGTTTTTTTAAAAATTTAACCGCTAAATCCTCACCTATTTCCCCTATTTTTTTATTATTAAACTTATTAATCATAAATTAAAAGCCTTTGAGGAATTTAAAACTTAGATATATAAGAATTATAACAGAATGTGATTATCTTTATATTTTACAAATTCTTAAAGTTGCACGTGAAATATGTTAC
>JALWJR010000037.1 GCA_026996985.1 Candidatus Kaiserbacteria bacterium | reverse complement strand
TTCTTCATAAAGCCCGCAACATCCGCAAGTGGGGCTTTTGTACATTACTAACCTTTCTTTTTTTACAGGCCTGTCGGTGGATTTTTCTTCGCTCGGACCGAGAGAAAACCAACCTAAAGTTCCAATCCCGACAATTACAACCGTTAAAATCAAAATCTTTTTCATGTTTTTATGATAATACTTTTTAAAAATTACTCCACCTCAACGATGGTCATCATACCCGCATCGGCGTGCTCTAAAATATGGCAATGCGACATCCATCTTCCCCTGTCATACGGCACAGTGGCGATTTCCACCGTCTCGCGAGGATAGACCAAAACCGTATCTCTGAAAAACGGCTCGTCAATCACCTTTCCATCGCGCGAGATGAGTTTGAAAAACTGTCCGTGCAAATGCATCGGGTGGAAATTTGGCGAGTCGTTTCGGAAAGTGATTTTGTTGAAAGTATCATATTTGAATTTTACCGGGTCATGATCGGGATAAGCTTTCCCGTTTATAGTCCAAACAATTTTGCCCATGCCAAGCATTTTGCGGTCTAAGACATAGAGTTTGTCGCTTGGAAGTTTTGCCGCATCACGCCAGTCCGGTACCAAGTCATTGTGAGGATACGGGAAATTTGCCAACTCCTTGCCCTGCTCGTCCGCAACTTCAATTGAGCCCAAAACATTTTCCTGTCCTTCAAAAATATCTTTTATCACAAAAGTTTTTCCTCTGTCCTGCGGATGCACTTTTATGTCAACATCAAGACGATTTCCCGGCGCCAAATCAAACCCGTTCGGATCAAAGTTTTCTTTTACATACATTCCGTCAACGGCAATAGCTTTTGCATCTAAGTCTCCAAAGTCAAGTCTGTAAATTCGCGCGTTTGAAGAGTTTACAAAACGAAGGTGAATTCTTTCCCCCGGCTTTGTCTTTAAACTCTCTTTTAGTTTTGCGTTAACAGTGATCACATTTCCCCACCTTCCGTCATGCATCAGATCCGGCATTATCATAAAGTAAGGGTAAACCTGCGCGTCCTGAGTCAATCGCCAATCATCAACCACCCAAAGCTCGTCGCGATCATATTTCTCGCTCACTTCATCTTCCACAATCAAGATGCCGTAAAGCCCGCGCTCCACTTGCTCAAAGCTTCTTACATGCGGGTGGAACCAGTAAGTCCCCGGGTCTTTGGGAGTAAACTCATAAACAAAGCTCTCGCCCGGCTTTATCGGCGGTTGAGTCACTCCCGGCACGCCATCCATGGCATTTGGCACGCGAACGCCATGAAAGTGAATGGTTGTCTCCTGTGCAAGATTGTTTTTAAAATTTAGCTTGAAGGTATCACCAAGTTTTATTCTAAAAACCGGACCCGGTACCTGGTCGTTGTATGCCCAGACGCGGGTTTTATAGCCCGGCACAATCTCTACCTCAGATGGCGCAGCAGTCATGTTAAATTCCTTTAAAGTGCCATTCGGGCTTGCTTCTTTTGGATATGCGCCGTAAAGGGCTTTTTTAAGTTTTTCCTTGATTTGGGATTGTTCTTTTTCATCAGGCTCACTTATCAAACCAAACAAAGATAAAATGTAATCCCAAAAATTTAATCTTTCTTTTTTGTAAAACTGCGCCTCAAAGCTGTTTTCCGCGCGCTCTGATCCGCTACCAAACATTCCTTGCATTCCCATGCTATCACCTCTGTGCATCATGGCATTCGCATAAAATGCGGATATAAGAAATATTGCAGCGATAATAACTAGTGCTGTTTTTTTGTGTTTACCAAACATAAATTATTTTATTATGATTCTATAACATACGTATAATATCATACATAAAAACAAATTGCCGATAATCACATTTATGCGACACTCAAAAAGAATAGGGACAAAAAATAAAAATTTGCGTGGAGCATGTTTTTTTTGGTATTATTCATAACATACAAACTAACACATACACGCAATCATGAACAAAAATAAAGATATAAAACTTACTATCGCACTGTTTTTAATTTTTGTATCCTTAACTGTCATTTACTTTTTTGTAAATACAAATATAGATTTAGATAAATCGTTTCTTACCCTTTCAACATTCCTGTTTGCTTTATTTAGCGGCTTTATGATAAGCAGGCAATCTGCAAGGTACGGCGCCTTAAAAAAGGCTCTGGCTGATTTTGACGGTGATATGTCTTCAATGTATAGAGTATTTGGACACTTTGGGGGAAAAGAGCAACAAAAAGCCGGATCAATCATACTTAAACATTATGAAAATATATTGAAATTTGGCTGGGATTATCCATTAAAAAACAGAACAACAACAATAATAGATTTAAACAAACTTACCAAAGCGGTTGCAGACAAATACGGAACAGATGGCATAAAAGGAGCGGCAATAAGCAGGATGCTGTTTGTATTAAGCGGAACGCAAAGAGTGCGAAAAGAAATAGCATCTTTATAAACCGAAAGAACACCGATTTTGCAGTGGTTTGTTATTTATCTTTTAGCGATTATATTGGCTTCAGTGGTTACGCTATCCTTAAATTCACAATATAGTCTCGTGGCGTCTTTTGTAAAATCGGCGTTTGTATCATCTATTGTTATGGTGCTTGTTCTCTTAAAACGACTTGATGATTTGGTTTTGTTCGGTGATGCGGTTGGCAAAAAATCTGCAGAAGATACTATAGCCATCATTAAGGGGGAGAGATAAATCTGGCACCGATTTATGGTAAACTGGGCAATGTAAACGGTTTTGTCAGTTTTTAATTATTGCTTAAACATGCTGCTCATAGATAAACCTAAAGGCATCACTTCACATGATGTTGTTGATTTTGTAAGAGCGCTTACAAAAGAGAAAAAAGTGGGTCATGCAGGTACACTTGACCCTCTAGCAACCGGACTTTTGATTGTTTTGGTGGGAAAAAATGAAACAAAACAGCAAGAGATGTTCATGAAACAAGATAAAGACTACATTGCAACAGTGCGTTTGGGAGAAGCGTTTGATACAGATGACATAGAGGGCAAGCTTATAGATAAAAAAGAGTGCGCCTGCCCCTTCGAGCAAAAAATAAAAAACGCGCTCGCAGAGTTAGTTGGAGAAAACCTTTTGCCTGTCCCCGTATACAGCGCTATAAAACAGAAAGGTAAACCTCTTTATGAAAAAGCCCGCGCAGGAGAGAGTTTTAAACCACCAAAAAGGAAAATGACAGTTTATGAAGCGAATTTTATAAAAATGCAGAATAACCGAACAAATAAAACTTGTGAAATTGAAATATTTTTCTCGGTTGCAAGCGGTGTCTACATTAGGTCTTTGGCGGTAAAATTAGGCGAGCTTCTTGGATGCCCCGCTTCAGTTTCAGACTTGCGAAGAATACGGATTGGAAAATACAAAATTGAAGAAGCGAAAACCTTGGATGAGCTGAAAAAGCTTGTTATTTAAAACCCCCACCGCTTGCGGTGGGGGTGTGTGTCACTTCTCGGCAAGCTGTTTGATGAGTTCAAAAAGTTCGGGCGTTAAGGAAAATCCCGGGGTACCCATCTTGCGCTCCACCACCTGCAACATCCGTTGCAGATTGTACCGCACGGCAAACGGCTGTTCTTGACGCGCCCGCCTCAAGATCGATGCTGCGATACAAGGGCTATCATCGAAATCAGTCAGCTGCGACAAAAGCCACTCCGGATCGGTAATGGGTATCGCATACCCACCTTCGATAGTGCATACCGTTGGCGCAGCCACATATCCGTCTTCATGCACGAAAAAACCTTTTTCATGCGCATCCAAGAAAACTTTCCGCCCCCACACGGTTGTTTGCAATGCAAACAAAAACTCATCAATTCCAGCCATGGCTTCTCTCCTTTCCTTCCAGGTTACCTGTTTTTTAGATTATGAATTTATCGTCCTGAGTCAAGTATTTTTAAAATAACAAAATGTTAAAAGTCTTTTTTAATATAAATAATGTAAAATCCGCGAGTGAGCAAAATATGCTGTAGTAAAGAATATTACGATGACCGTCGCAACTCGGTTATGTGGATCGTGCGGGAGGTGCCGGCGTTTCCCTATCTGCTGGCGCTGCGTGTGGGTGACGAGCCAATACGCCCGGAAGAAAATCAAGCGTTTACCGAATCTTTCGAGCTTATGCTCAGAGGAGTGGCCGCATCGTGTGGCATATATGCGCTTGATGATCATTATCACCTCCCGGAAGCAGTATGGGAGTGGTGTCGTGTTGCCATCATAATGCTTGAGACGGCAGAACGAGAGACCAAAGTATTCAAAAAGACCGAGGAAGGAGTGTGGCAACGAGACATGGGGCCGGTGCACAAGAAGGCAGAGGCAACTGCAGAAGCGGTTCGTGAATGCGTAGAAAAAGGGTTCAACGGCCGGCAACTGTACCGGACGCAGACATGCGAGCGCGTGTTTGTAAAACACCTTGGCTTCATCTACCTTGGCGGTGAGTACTCAATACGCGG
>JALWJR010000036.1 GCA_026996985.1 Candidatus Kaiserbacteria bacterium | reverse complement strand
CGCATACTCATCTTGAAGCTGCAGAGAAGTTGCAAAAAGCTCGAGCAACATTATTCAAATCATTTAGAAATTAACCGCGACTGTGCTATGATTTCACTGCTATTTTGGTATTGGAAAATACTTTGACTATTGGAGTTTTTTACTTAAATTAAAAGATGGAATGAATCTTAACAGGAGGAACAAAAATGAACACTACTCTTGCCAATGTAGTTCTGGCCGTTTTGGGGGCTGTGATTTTGTATTTGCTCTATAGAGTGTTTATTGACTTCAAAAGGGGAATTTTTATAGCAAACAAACTTGGCTCTTGGACAAATATACAAGAGCTGACTGAAGAAGCATCCTTGACCTTTGGAAGCGACTTTGACAAAGAAATGGAATTGATTTGCGCTACAATAAATCATTTAAAATCCAAAGGGGTTGTAACGGTTAGACTAAATCATCGCGGTCAATCTATAATAAACGAGGCTAAATCAAAACATAAAGTGTACACAGATAATGATTTGCTAACCTCGTTGACAGAATCCTTTGACGGTGAATTGGAAAAAATTTTGCAACACGCAAAAGCTACCGGCTCTATAACAAGAGAACAGTTTAACAAAATAATCAGAGAGTCGGAGTCAACTACTGTGATAATATTGCTGTTGTCCTTGCAAGCGGCAGAAGATTCAGCTCCTTACCTTGAAGCGCGCCTAACCCATGGCAGACCTTCCAGAGGTAAAAAGTTTTTCTTCAGACCGAAAACTTTATCGCATGCAACAGCTAGCGTTTAATCCTACGGCGCCGGTGTATCAGCCGGCGCTTTTTTATTTACTTACCTGCTACAGATAAAACATGTAACAGGAGCGAGCTCGCATACCCTATTTCATTATCATACCAAACCATAATTTTTGCCAATCTTCCGGTAACTCTTGTCATTTGCAGATCAGCTATGGCCGCTTTTGGTCTGCCTATAATGTCGGTTGATACAACATCATCTTCAGTTACAGTAAAAACTTGCTTCCATTTTGATGAATTTGCCGCTTCTTTCAATACTTCATTCACCTCTTCTTTGTTAGAAAATCTCTTTAGGAGAATTGTTAAATCGGCCAAAGATCCCGATGGGGTGGGAACACGTACAGCAACCCCTTCAAATTTATCCTTTAAATACTCGTGAGCTTTGGCTGTTGCTTTTGCGGCCCCTGTTGATGTTGGAATTATGTTTAAAGCGGCGGCTCTGCCTCTTCTTAAATCTTTTTTGTTTGCCGAATCAACCAAAGACTGACTTGCAGTGTAGCTGTGAATGGTTGTAAGCATTACCTCTTCAACCCCAAACGCATCTTCAATGATTTTTAAAACGGGAGAGACTGCGTTTGTTGTACAAGATGCGTTTGATGTAACAGAGGTATCCGGTGCCGAGTTAACACCCATCAAAACAGTGTGCGCATCATCTGAAGGAGCCGAAATCACAACTTTTTTAGCGCCGGCTTTTATGTGTTTTTCCGCCAATTCTTTTGTTGTAAATCTGCCGGTGCACTCAACAACAACATCAACATTAAGCTTCTCCCATGGCAAGTTTTCGGGATTTTTTTCTTGTAAAAATTCAACATTTGAAAAATCGGCCTTAAAAAATCCGTAAACGGAATCGTGCTCAAGCAAGTATTGCAATGTTTCTTTGTCTGCAAGGTCGTTTATGGCGACTATTTGCACTTGACTGTTTCTGGAGGCCAATTTGAAAAAGGCTCGCCCGATTCTTCCAAACCCGTTTATTGCGACTTTCACACTCATGCTTGAATTATAACAAAGAATAAAAAACCAACTATGTTGATAACCTCGCAATTTTTAAAGGGGTTGGATAAACTTTCTCTCCTTAACTAAAGTAAAACAGTATGTCCGGCTGTTAGTGTAGCTAACGACTGGATTGCTTTTGCTTCGTACGTTCAACTCGCTTCGCTCGTTGTCCGCACGCCAGGACTCGGCGTCAGCTCACTAAGCTCCCCGTTCGCCCTCCGGGCTCCGGCTCGCTAAGTGGCTCCTGCCCACACCATACTACGGTATTACGATTGCTTGCTTCCTCTAGGATGCTTTATCATTCACAACATCTTTATTATATATACAAATTGGTGTGTATAGTGTGGGCCTGCCCGCCCAACCCCTTTTCAAGAAGCTAGGTAAACTTTCTCGTCCTCACAAAATCAAACACTGTCCGCACGCCAGGACTCGAACCTGGGACCACGCGTGTATAAGACGCGCGCTCTACCAACTGAGCTACGTGCGGATAAGGCGCAAACGCGCCAGCATTATATTACGACAACAAAAACAAAAAGTAAACAAAACAACCGAGCGCAACACAACAAGGTCGAACCTTGTCAGTTTTCTTTTTGAGGTGTATCGTCTTCCGGTTTTTTGGGTTCTATTCCGTACTCTTTCAAAATCTCTTCAAACTCTTCCCTTTCAATAGTTTCTTTCTCAAGCAAAGTTTTAGCTATTGCATCCAGCAGTTCTCTTTTTTGAGTCAATATGTCTTGCACTTTTTTGTATGCATTTGAGATTATGCTTCTGACTTCTTCATCTATCTCGGCGGAAAGTTTCTCGGAATGCTCTTTTGTATACGGAGCAAACCCAAAAGTCGGCTGTCCGCTTTCAGATTCCACGGCAATTGTTCCTATTTTCTCCGACATTCCCCATTTGGTAACCATGTTGCGCGCTATTGCAGTTAACACTTGTAAATCGTTTGAAGGTCCGGTGGTTACATCTCCAAATACAAGTTTCTCAGCAACATACCCCCCCAAAGAAACCGCTATATCATCCAGAAATTCAGCTCTTGTTTGCATTTTTTTGTCTTCAAACGGCAACTTTAGAGTATAACCTGCGGCCTTACCACGTGAGATAATTGAAATCTTGTGAACCGGATCGGCATTTGGCAGTACACTCGCAACAAGAGCATGTCCGGCTTCATGATAAGCGGTTATCTCTTTTTCTTTGTTGGAGAGAACATGACTTTTGCGCTCAGGGCCAAGCATAACCTTTTCAATGGAGCGAATGAGGTCGTTTTGGGTTATCTCTTTTCTTCCTTCTCTCGCAGCCAAAATCGCCGCTTCATTCATAAGATTTGCCAAATCAGCCCCCGAGAATCCGGGGGTTCTCTCGGCTATCACTTTAAGATCAACATCTTTGCTAAGCGGCTTTGATTTTACTCCGGCGCCACCTCTGGTATGAACTTTTAAAATTTCTTCGCGCGCTTCTCTGTCGGGCAAGTCAACCACAACTCTCCTGTCAAATCTTCCGGGCCTTAAAAGAGCCGGATCTAAAACATCCGGTCTGTTTGTCGCCGCCATAACTATAACTTTCTCATTCGGCTCAAACCCGTCCATCTCAACCAAAATTTGATTTAAAGTTTGTTCTCGCTCATCGTTTCCGCCACCGATGCCGGCTCCCCTTATTCTTCCAACCGCATCAATTTCGTCTATAAAAATTATAGACGGAGCATATTTTTTGGCTTGAGCAAACATGTCCCGCACTCTGGAGGCTCCAACGCCAACAAACATCTCCACAAACTCAGAACCTGAAATTGAGAAAAACGGCACACGAGCCTCCCCCGCCACCGCGCGTGCAAGAAGCGTCTTTCCGGTACCGGGAGCTCCCACCAGCAAAACTCCTTTTGGAATTCTTGCTCCGATTTGAATGAATTTTTTGGGATTTTTAAGAAAATCAACTATTTCCGATAGCTCTTCTTTGGCCTCTTTCGCTCCCGCAACATCCTTAAATGTTACTTTTTGTTTGGCGTTTTTCGGGTCTATAAATCTTGCTCTTGAGGCTCCGAACGAAAAGGCTTGCATACCGGCCTTGCCCATGTTCCTGGACAAAAAAGCGATAATTATAAATATGATTATCAAAGGCAACAGAAGTGGCGCAAGAGTTGCAAACCAGTATCTAAAGCCGGTCGGATCTTTAACAACAATTTGCACTTTTGCCAACTGCTCCGGCTCCACGCCGTAGTTTTTAAGAGTTTCCGTCAATCCGGCCTCTGTCTCTTTTTTTGATTTTTTTCTTAAAGAAACGGGTTTTCTGTTGGAGAGCAAAGAATAAAACGGTGATGAGGTGGCTATCTCGGGCTTTACTTTTTCATAATAGTAAATATCCAAAATATCCCCCTTTACAAGAATTTTTTCAACTTTGCCGTTTTTTATGTCACCTGCCAACTCCGACAAAGAGATTTCATCTTTTTGAGCTGAAAATGGTCCCGCAAACAGACCAAAAACGGACATCAAAATTGAAAATATCACCAAGGTTAAAAACGCTTGGAAAAAAAATGAAAAAAGCGGCGAATTGTCAAAAGGTGTTTTTAGTTTTTTGTTGGTTATTTTTGTTATTTTCTTTTTCATTTCGTTAATTTAGCATAAAGATTTAATGTTTGCATTATTTTCTTGAATTTAAACTTTATCCCCACGCAAAAACCGCCCATTCGGGCGGTTTTCTTGTGGAGATGGGGGGTTGCGAACCCCCGTGCATGCGGGATTGTATATGCG
>JALWJR010000035.1 GCA_026996985.1 Candidatus Kaiserbacteria bacterium | reverse complement strand
TTGTTTGTTTCCAAACACACCGGAGAGTTGGATATAATGCTTGTTTTAACCGGGATTAATCCATTTCATTATCATTTTCCGATGTTTTATGTTGCCCAACATATAAAATATTACCAAAGCAAAGATTTTGGATGGAGACGTTTCGTGTATAATAAACTCACCTTTAACGCTTTAGGCTCTCATGAAATGAGAGGGGAGGGTGTAACATATGACTCACTTGATGAAAATGAAAATTATGAAGAAGCATTGAAGCTTCACTGGGCGTTGCTTAAACGAAATCATTCCGTATGTGTTTATCCTGAAGGTAAAATTCCAGAGAACGGAGGTTTTAGAGAGCCGTATGGTTTTGCGGTTCACCTGGCGCAAACTGGAGCTATTATAGTACCGATTGCAATAGTTAGAAAAAAGCACCCGAAACATTTTCGCACAACAATTTGTTTAAGATACGGCAAGCCATTTAGGTATTCTGATATACCCAAATTTGACACAATTAACAAAAAGTCGGAAAAATATAAAAAGGAAGCCAAATATTTGTTGGATAAAATAGCCGAAGAAGTCAAAAATGTGGAAAGATATTGTGTATAACTTTTTTGTCAGCTAAGGTTTTTGGTATATCATTAAGTTGTGCTTTTGGAACTTAATACAACTTCTTTAACTGTCTTGATAGCGTCTTTGTTCCCTACTCTGTTGGGTCTTTTTGTTTACGCAAAAAACAGAAAATCAAAAACTACAAAACAGTTTTTCTATTTTACTTTAACTGCGGGGGTTTGGGGTTTTTTGCGTTACCTGATTTTTATAACGCAAAATGACGATATTGCATATGTTCTGTATCACCTTCTTTATCCCGCGGCTGCGCTGATGCCCATTTCATTTTTGTTTTTTGTGGAAGCTTTTTTAAAGGAGAAGCCGGTTAAATTTTTAAATGTTAAATTGTCATGGTTAGCTTGGATTTTAATGTCTGTACCATCTTTTATACCCACCCTGCTAATAAAAGGTATCTATTTTGAAGAAGGTTTTTATCAACCGATTTTAAGTCAAGGTTGGTTGGTATTTTATGACCTGGTTTTTATTAGCGTTTTTGTTTGGTCTTACTTTTTGCTGGTTTCTCACTGGAGGAAAATCAAAATCAGGCAAGACAAACTCGCGCTGTTGTACATTTTAATCGGGACCGGTCTGTCTGTTGCTGTTGGAATCATAACACATTTAATTTTACCCGTGTTTGGTATTTTTTCCGCTATTTGGGCAGGACCGATAAGTACGGCTTTCGGTTCTTTTGTAATTGTTATAGGGATACTTAGATACAAAGTTTTTGATTTACGTATAATAGGAGCGCATATTTTGGTGTTTGTACTTTGGTTAGTTTTGCTAATTCAGTTTTTGAGCTCAAGAAGTTTTTGGGACGCCATTGTAAATGCTTCTGTATTTATTGTTACAGTGACGGTAAGTATAGCGTTGCTCAACAGTATGGAAAGAGAGATACAATCCCACGAGAAACTTGAGCAGATTACAAAAGAGTTGCGTCGTACAAACAGAAAACTTAAAAAGCTGGACCAGGAAAAAAGCGAGTTTTTATCAATTGCGACACACCAGTTGCGCACTCCGCTAACTTCAATTCGCGGATATCTTTCCATGATTCTGGAGGGGGACTTTGGCAAAGTTCCGGATAAAATAAGACCGGTTATTGAGCGAATTTATGAGTCAAGTTCTCTAATGTCTGAGACGATAACAGACTTTTTAAATGTTTCTCGTATAGAGCTTGGTCATATGGAATACTATAAAAAAGAGTTTTACTGCATGGACATGATAAAAGACACTCTTGAAGAGTTGAAGCCCAAAGCGAAAGCTAAGAACCTTGAGCTTGTGCTGGATACGGAGAAATGTCCGAAAAATTGTTCCCCGGTTATCTATGGTGATTACGGAAAAATTAAGTATATTTTCTCAAATCTTATAGAGAATGCCATAAAATACACCCCCAAAGGAAAAATCACAATAAGTGGCAGTATTTTGTTTGATAAAAAAAGAATACTGATTTCAATAAAGGATACCGGTATAGGTATTGATCCGGAAGAGATTCCGTTTTTGTTTTCAAAATTTAAAAGAGCTCGTAACGCTAAAAATATAAATATTAAAGGTACCGGGCTCGGTCTTTATGTTGCAAAAGAAATGGTAAAAGCCCACGGCGGACGCATTTGGGTTTACTCAGAAGGAGTTGGTAAAGGAACAGAGTTTTTTGTTGAGTTGCCTTTTGTAAGAGTGGAAAAATGCCAAAGACAGTGATATATTAGACTTGTTCCCATACAACACAAAGTGCATTTTAGGCAACCGAACCCTTTTATCAAAAATGCTCGGTAAATAAAGTGCTTGTATGAGAGCAAGTCTATTAAAAGCCTGTTTAGCAATTAAAGTAAAAACATGCACTCACATTTTCATATAATAAAACAAAACAAAGCTCCCGAGGAGCTAAAACTTATCGTTGAGATAAGCAAAGGTGACTCAAACAAATATGAATACAACAAAGACTATGGAATTATAGAGTTGGACAGAGTTTTGTACGGTCCGATGCATTTTCCGGTAAACTACTGTGATGTTCCGGGAACTTGGAACGAAGATGACAACGATCCGCTTGACGCGGTTGTCTTCAGCAGTTACCCGATAGTACCGGGAGCCATGGTTACCGGAAGGGTAGTTGGCGTGCTTGAAATGATAGATAACGGTGAGAAAGATTTTAAAGTAATAACCGTTAACGCAAAAGATCCGCGTTACGAGCATGTGCAATCGGTTGATGATTTAACCCCTTACGAGAAAAAAGATATTAAAACGTTTTTTGAAACATACAAAATACCGCAGACAGGGCCGGGAACCGTTGAAGTTGGCGAATTTCTAGGTAAACAAGAAGCGTTTAAGCTTATAGAGGAGTCAATAGAAGCTTACAAAAAGAAATTTGAGTAAAATGGTAACGATAGTTGACGGAAAAACTGTTGCAAGCAGAATAAAGAGAAATATCTTAAACAGTTTGTACAGATATGAACAAAGACCCGTTTTGGGAGTTTTTACCGTTGACCCGAACGAAGCCATAGAAAAGTATATATTAAAGAAAAAGCAAGCGGCGCAAGAAGTTGGAATTGATACACAAATATACAAGTACGACAAAACCATACAGACGGCTGATTTTTTGAAGAAAATGATTGAAAAAATAAGAGACCTTGACGCTCTTATAGTGCAACTTCCGTTGCCGGAGCATATAGATTCTCAGAGGGTTTTCAAGGCCATACCGGAGATTGTAGATGTTGATGTACTAAACCCTTTTCATTTTGAAGCTTACAAGAGAGGAGAGACGGCTTTTGAGCCACCCGTTGCGGGTGCCATAAGAGAGATAATAGAGAATTACAAAATATCACTCTCCGGCAGAAATGTTATAGTCGGCGCCGGGAAATTGGTTGGAAGGCCAACAGCGGCGCTGTTTGACAGGTTGGGTGTAAACTACACTGTTGTAACCGAGCAGACAGATGCCACCACAGCCAAGCATCTTTTGAAAGAAGCGGATTTAATAGTCTCCGGTGTAGGTAAACCAAATCTTATTCAGCCTGATGATATTAAATCCGGAGTTGTTTTAATTGATGCCGGAACAAGCGGAAGCAAGGGTGTGCTTTTGGGTGATATCTCAAGTGAGTGTCAAAGCAAAGCTTCCGTTTTTGCCAAAACCCCGGGAGGAGTGGGGCCGATAACCGTGGCATGTCTTTTAAGAAACACCGCAGAGGCGTTTTTAAGCAAACATGTCGGAGCATAAAATAAGAGCTGATCTTTTTTTGGTAAAAAACAAAATAGCCCCTTCACGAGAGAAGGCAAAATTTATGCTTGAAAACAGTTTTGTGCTTATAGATGGTAAAGCAGTAAAACCTTCCTCGGCAATTTCTCCAGATGCTAAGATAGCGGTTTTAAATCAAGCACCCGTATCGCGGGCTTACTACAAACTAAAACATGCTCTTGATGTTTGGGGAGAGAGGTTTGGTTTAAATCAGCGGATAGAAACAAACATTGTTTTGGATGTTGGAAGTAGCACAGGCGGTTTTGTGCAAGTTTTGCTTGAGAGAGGAGCGGGCAAAGTTTATGCGGTTGATGTGGGTGAAGGTCAGCTACATTCCAACCTGGTTTCAAATCCGGCGGTTGTTGTTTGTGAGAATACCGATATAAGGGATTTTAAAACCGAAGATGAAATAAGTTTTTTCTCGGTAGACGTGTCTTTTATAAGTCTTAAATTGGTACTACCGAATTTGGCGAGCATGTTAAAGAGTGGGGTGTATGGCGTGGTTTTGTTTAAACCTCAGTTTGAAGTTGGAAAAAACAAGCTTGGGAAAAATGCAAAAGTATCAAAAGAAAATGCACTTTGTGCATTAAATGATTTTGAAAGGCAGGTTAAACAGACGGGTTTTAAATTTATAGACAGTATTCAATCTCCAATTTTGGGCAAAAAATCGCAAAATATGGAGTTTTTGGTATTGCTTGAGCGAATCTGAACCAATTTCAATTTTCTGCATTCAGCCCCTTACAAGAGGAACAAATGAAAAGCCGTCATATTTTTGTATATCCAACTTGCCGTTTTCTTTTTTAATTTTGACTATTGAATTTGAAATTGGAATAACCATAATTCCACCAGGTTTTAGTTGTTCAAGCAGTGCCTGAGGAACCTGTGGTGGTGCAGCCGTAACAATTATCCTATCAAAAGGTGCATATTGTGGAAGACCCTTATATCCATCGCCACACACCACAACAACATTGCTGTATCCCATAGAGTCCAATCTCTTGCGAGCTTGTTCACATAAAGGCTTGACAATCTCAAGTGTATAAACAGAATCAACTATCTGGGCAAGTATAGCAGCCTGATAGCCGCTTCCAGTGCCTATCTCCAGAACCTTTTCATTCCCTTCCAGCTCAAGCAACTGGGTCATAAGAGCAACTATGTAGGGTTGTGAAATTGTTTGTCCATAGCCTATTGGCAGGGGATGATC
>JALWJR010000034.1 GCA_026996985.1 Candidatus Kaiserbacteria bacterium | reverse complement strand
CTTTAATATCAATTTTCTCCACAGGAATGCTCAAAGCCCACACTTTCTTTTCAGACCAGCTAAAGTCAAAGCCCGCCTCTTTAATTATTTTTGGTAAAACTTTTTTCATATACAATTATCGTTTTTGATTATTTTTGTTTTTACACTTTCCGTTTAATATATTCTACCAACTCCGGAAATTCGTTTTGTAAAAAGTGGCCTCTATCGTTAAATATCATTGTGTTGGCGTCAGGGAGAAGTTGCGTTAATTCTTCAAAATCCTCAAACGGAACCACCGTGTCATTTTTTGAATGTATCAGGACAATTTCATCTGCTTTTTGCGTCAAGCTGGCAACTAAGCTTTTGTTTATCGCGAAAGTGTCAAGTTGATACTCCCCACTCTTTGAATCGTTAAGCGCTGATGATACTAAAAACAAGCGCTCTATCTTTTTGTCAATTTCATTTTCCGAGAGATATTTTATAAGGAAAGTTCCGCCAAGGGAGTGACCTATTAATATGAAGTTATCTTTAGCATAATTCAACACTTTCTCAAACCAGATTTTCCATTCGGTATATTTTGCATTGTATTTGTTTGGCATCGTAGGACGAATAAACTCAAAGTTATTACTGAGTTTATCTCCCAGACTTCTGCTCCATCTTTTGTTTTTATCTAGCTCTTTTTGCGGGTCAAAAACCGCAATATCCTTCAGAAAAGTTAGATATTTTCCATAAGAATCAAATGTTTCGCCACCATGTATGAGTATTACTTGTTTTTTATGCTTTTTTATTCTTACATAGCTCATGATACAGTTCCATAGAATGGTAATATAATTTGTTTTAGGTTTTATATTTTTTGTCAAAACTCCACTTGAACGATTCGCAAGTCTTCATTCTTGCTTCACTTTTGTTTTATATATCTGCCAATCTTCTCTGTATTATCGACTAGTCCATTTTTTGACGATTCCTTCGTGTGAAGCTTAAAATTGTGTAATAAAGTAGCTCTAATTCTTACAAAGATATGAATAGATACAGCTAAAGAGAAAAGCCAAATGATACCGTGCAAAATGATACTTGCTCGCGAAGATGGATGAAAGGATACGGTAACATTTAAGAATGCCGAAATTATAATTGCTAATATAAATGTGACGAAAAGCGCAAAGAAAAGTAAGGCAATATCAAGTATACCTTTTAATACATCATTCATGCCTTATACTGTAGCATAAAACTCAAGTTTTTCACCAAATTCAACATATACCATGCACGTATAAAGCCGCTCTCGCTTTCATCACACTTTAGCTATTCTTTTAAAATCCTCTTGTTTTGGGATTTGAATTTTAGACATAACTTTCTTTAATCGGAAACCTCTTTGCCAACTCCTTAACTTCCTCTTTTTTCTTTGTGATAAGCTCTTCGTTTTGCGGATCGGAAAGTATCTCGTGCATTATCTCTGCCACTTGGGCGACAGCAACTTCATCAAATCCGCGTGAGGTGATAGCGGGTACTCCAAAGCGGATGCCACTTGGGCGCATTGGTAGATTTGGATCATCTGGAATAACATTTTTGTTTAGAGTTATGCCTGCCTTGTCAAGCGCACTTTCGGCTACCGCGCCGTCTATTCCGTAGCCGCTTTGGACATTTAAAAGAAGCATGTGGTTGTCGGTTCCGCCGTTTACAAGCTCTATACCTTTTTCTTTGAAAACGCGCTCCATCGCTTTTGCGTTTTTAAGGACTTGCTCTGCGTAAGTCTTAAAACTTGGCTGGAGCGCTTCGCCAAAGGCAACGGCTTTAGCGGCGACCTGATGCATTAAAGGCCCTCCTTGCAGTCCCGGGAAAAGGGCTTTGTCTATTTTTTTAGCGATTTCTTCGTCCTCACGCACAAGAATAAGCCCGCCTCTTGGACCGCGCAAAGTTTTGTGGGTGGTGCTGGTTATAATGTCAAAGCCAAAGTCAAACGGGTTTTTAAGTGCGCCTCCGGCGATAAGCCCTGCGATGTGCGCGGCGTCCATGACAGAAATTGCTCCAACTTCTTTTGCAATCTCGGCGATTTTTTGATAATCAAGCTCGCGTGTGTAGGATGAAAAGCCCGCCAGTAGAATTTTTGGTTTGTGCTCAAGCGCCATCTGCCTCATTCCCTCGTAGTCTATCTCACCGGTTTTTGTGTCTTTTATTTTGTAGCGAACAAAGTTGAAAACTTTTGTGATATAGGTTACAGGATGGCCGTGAGTTAAGTGCCCGCCGTGGGAGAGATCCATGCCAAGGACGGTATCTCCCGGTTGTAGTAGGGCAAAATACATTGCAATATTTGCGTTTGCTCCAGAGTGCGGCTGGATATTTGCAAACTTTGCGCCAAAAAGTTTTTTTGCTCTCCCACGCGCCAACTCTTCCACCTTATCGGTAAATTCCTGCCCGCCGTAGTAGCGCTTGCCGGGGTAGCCTTCGGAGTATTTGTTTGTTAAGACAGAGGCCGCCGCCTCACGCACCGCTTTTGAGACATAGTTCTCAGACGGGATAAGCTCTAGCCCTTCGGCTTGTCGCCTCTCCTCCCCTACAATCGCCTCATAAACTTCTTTGTCTTGTTTTTTTATAAATTCGTAATCAAACATAAGCTCAGATAAAGTTTTAAATCTATTTTCAGTATAGCAAAATTATAAAAATTTAAACATTCTTTGTTGTGCTGTGGACAGTCCACTTGTAAAATAGCTGGAACTTGTGAAAATGTTATTAATGAAAGCAACTTTTCAATTTAAAAAAATTGTGAGCATTAAAAATATTTTTTTATCATTAATTATTGGTTTGGCCTTAGCGACAGGGACAACATTTGCATGGGATGCCATCTGGCAAGGAACAAATTGGATTAAAACAGGCGCTGTTATATCAGCACAAAAAATTGCTGAGAATTTTGAATATCTCTACTCACGCGTCGGACCTGAGGGTGATCTGGTTCCACCGGAATGCTGGGGTAAAGGAAAAAAATTAGGTTGGAAAGATAATAAATGGATTTGCGAAGAATTTAAACTAAAAGGATGTAAGTTAAGATATAAAATAATAGACAGCAATGGAAAAGAATCTGCGTGGAAAGAGACGCCATTTGGAGGAGATGGCAATGGAGAATTTGTTTGGGGGCAATCTTTAACAACAAGTTATCTGGGATATACAAAACTTAAGGTTGGAATATTTTGCGAAGATGTAAATCACAAAATGGGCTACAAAGTGCGCGGTAACCATGGCCCTTACTGGGACAGTGGCATGACAGTAATTGATTCCAAAAAAGGCCAATGGGTTGATGGTAGCTGGAACGGTACAGGATATTACAGCTGTGCAATAAAAGGTGGTGATGCAGCTTGTGGTGCCGCAGTAAAAGATTACGTAAGCAATGGGTGTGTAACTGCAATAGATGTCAACGGTGATATTGATACCGGAGATGAATCTTCATATCAAGGTGCCGTATCACGAGGATATGCAGAGTTGCGTATGGGTATAAAATGCTCTGAGTAAATATAAATACTGACATTTAAAGATATTTTGTAATTGCAAAACTCTTATAATTTGTTATGATACAATAGTAAGAGATAGATTCTCCTTCCTGTTGGCAAATATGTTATTTATAGGTTAAATTATTATTTATCAAATGTTATTTGTAATTTAAAAATGCGTATGAAAAAAGGACTGGTTATAAACATAGAAAAAGAAACACTGAAAAATGAGAACTTTAGAAAGGTGCTGTACACCGCAAATTACTCTCAGTTGGTTGTAATGAGTATTGAGCCGGGAGATGATATAGGCATGGAAGTTCACGGACTGGATCAGTTTATAAGAATAGAGCAAGGGAAAGGCAAGGCAATTCTCAACGGTGAGGAATATGATATAGCAAACGACTTTGCGATAGTAATTCCGGCTGGCACAGAGCACAACATAATAAACACAGGAGATGTGCCACTAAAGCTCTACACTATCTACTCTCCCCCGGAGCATAAAGACGGCACAGTCCACAGAACAAAAGCTGACGCCGAGGAGGAGCACTTTGATGGAA
This sequence comes from Candidatus Kaiserbacteria bacterium, assembly GCA_026996985.1. Taxonomy (GTDB): domain Bacteria; phylum Patescibacteriota; class Minisyncoccia; order Phycocordibacterales; family UBA2100; genus S143-145. Next base: position 1,049 of record JALWJR010000034.1, on the reverse strand, counting down.
AGACGACTGAGTAATTGCCATCAATTGCTCAGCAGGAACCTCTTTCGTCTTAAAGTTATAAAGCTAACCTTGGGATTATGGAGAAAATAGAAATTTCAAACTCAAAAATCTTAAATGATTTGGCTGAAAAAGAGTTTCAAACTCGCGTTTTAACACTGTATTTAAAAACGGACAAAACCAGAGCCGACAGTTTGCAAAAAGCGATTGGAAACACAAAATCACTTTTAAAAAACATTATAGACTCTACACAAGACAATGACGAAAAACAAATTTTGGAAAAAATGACCGATAAAATACTCTCTTTCCTGGAGAGTAATTGGAACAATTTATCAAACCAAACGATTATCCTCTCATCCGATTTGCAAAACATATCTTATATCACCATAAAACAACCTCTGCTTGATAAAGTAATCTATGAAAATCGCTTTTATCTGAAACCCATATTAAGTTATGCTGAATCAAAAGATAAATACTTGATTGTAAACACTGATAAATCCGGAGCTAACTTTTACACCTACCACTTGGGTTCAATCAAAAAAATTGAACCTCCCAAAAAACTGTGGCAGAGAATAATCGGGTTGGTATTTGCAAAAAATGAAGAAGGTATAGACAAAGACCTTTCCGGCTTCTACAGAAAACTTGTAAATGATCTAATAAAAAACATCATAAAAATTGAAAACAAATTCAATTTTGACAGATTGATAATATTTGCCCCCGAGAAAATGACCCCCTACATAAAAGAAGACATTGACACAATAAGCAAAAGAAAACCTGTAAAAATCATAAGCGGAGAATATAAAAACATGCCCGCAAAAGAATTTAACGAGCTGGTGGAAAAATCCGTTTCCGAAATTGAAAAGCAGGTTGACGAACAAGAGCTTCAAGAAGCTTTAAGAAACATAGGCGCCTCCGAATTTAAAAACGTGATTTACGGACTTGGGCCGACTATTGAATACTTAAAAGCAAACGCCGTATCCAAACTGTTTATAACAGATAACATCTCGTTTCCGGGATACAAAAATATTGAAACAGGTGAGATATATCTGACA
>JALWJR010000033.1 GCA_026996985.1 Candidatus Kaiserbacteria bacterium | reverse complement strand
AGAAACTGTCGCAACAAGCCCGGAGAGTCTGTACCAACCGATGAGGAAAATCGAAACCAAAACAAGCCCTACAATTGCAGCCTCTACACCTTTCTTTAAAGTATCGGCTCCCAAAGAAGCGCCCACGGTTTGGCTTGTAAGCAAATGAATTGGAACCGGCAAGGCGCCAAAATTTAAATCTCTGGCTAGTTTGCGTGCTTCCTGTGTTGTAAAGTTTCCTGAGATGGTGGCCCTTCCACCCAAAATGGGTTCTCTTATTACTGGATCTGAAATAAGCTTTCCGTCAAGAAAAATTCCGAAAACTTCGCCAACATGTTCTTTTGTCATTTCGGCAAAAATCTCTTTTCCTTCATTGTTGAACCAAATTTCAACCACCGGCTCTGTAACTCCACTACCACCTGTAAATCCAAGTTGGGCTTTTTTAAGATGTGCTCCGGTAATTGCAGCCTTCTGATACAGATCATCTGTAGTTGATGAAGCTGTCTCAATTGTGTTTTTCTTTTTGAGTCTAAACTCCAGAACCGGGGTTTTACCTATCATCTCTATTGCTTTTTGAGTATCTTCAACACCCGGTAGCTCAACTATAAGTCTTTCGCCCCCTCCTGAGAGCGCGCTTCCTTTCTCGGTTTGAACCAAAGGCTCGGCAACTCCAAAAAGGTTAACTCTCCTTTCTATCGTATCGCGCAAAGCGGACATTGCATCCGGAATATCTTGTTTGGGCAAACCGGATACATCAGCCTCAAAAACCAAATGTGTTCCACCTGACAGATCAAGACCTAATTTGTAAGGGTAAACACTCGGCAGAGCCAAATAAGAAAAGCCCGCTATGGCAAAAACCACCAACAGGGCATAGAGTCTGTAAATCCATATGTTCATACAAAAAGTATATTCTTTTGAAAACAAAGCACAAGTTGAAAAAACACAAAAATGTGTTGCTCTACAACAATACTAAAGAATACTAAGCCCGGGTATCTTTTAAAACAATATTTACCGTCTTGAGAATTATCAAAAAATCCAAAATCAAATCTCTCTTTTTTATGTACAACAAATCATAAGAGAGTTTTTCTCGCGTAGCATCCGTATTCACACAATGATGAGGGTGGTTTTTATGTTTAACCTGCGCCCAACCGGTAAGACCGGGTTTTATCATGTGTCTTAAATTGTAGAAAGGGATTTCATTTTCATACACTTTAACCAAAGAAGGAATCTCGGGCCTCGGACCAACAAGCGAAATATCACCTTGCAACAAATTGAAAAACTGAGGTATTTCGTCAATTCTGAATCTGCGCAAAAACTTTCCCACCTTTGTAACTTTGTGCTTGCTTTTAAGCGCGCCTTTGGAGTCGTCTTTTCCGGTCATTGTTCTAAATTTTAAAATGTATATTTTTTTGCCACCCTTGCCCACTCTCGGGCTAACATAGAATATATCCCCTCCATCTTGCAATTTTAAAAGGACTGCCACCACGGGAAAAATAACCACAAAAACAACTGCCAATATCAAACCGGCAAATATATCAATTATTCTTTTTCCTATTGTATAGAGAGTATGCTCATACATTGGAATATTTCTTAGAATCCATCTTTCGTCTATTAAAGAGATGGGAACTTTTTCAAACACTTCTTCATATAAGGTGCGCGCATCCAAAAAACGCGCCTTCTGCTGAACAAAACACAAGTCATAGAGTTTGGGTAAGATATTATCCAACGACCTGTTTCCGACATCGGCTACAACAACTGATACCCCGTCATCAACAAGCTCTTCTATAAGGGAGAGAAGTTTTTTCTCCTCAACCAACTCGGGATGTATTATCGCTCTAAATTCAAGAGGATAAATCGGGTCTTTATTAACCTCTTCGGCAAGCTCTGACAACTCTATACTTGTTCCCAAAAGTACCGCCCCAACCTCGCGTCTTATTTTTATCTTTGGAAAAATAAACAAACGCCATAAAAATAGCAAAATGGAAGAGAATACGAAGAACCAAAGCAGGATCCACTTTGGAGTAATTCCCAAAGGAAAAACGAAAAACAAAAATATTGCAAATGCAACTCCTACAGTTTGCGATATTGTGATTGTTTTAGGTAATTCATTTATAAAAAGCAGAGTGTATCTGCCGTAGAGACCGGCTAAAAAGTAGATAACAAACAAACCTAAAAACAAGAAAGTAAAGGGCCAAACATGCAAAGAAAAAGTATCAAATGACACAAACTGCAAATGCCTTACAGAAAGCGCCAAATACAAAGATAGATAAAGCACCAACAAATCACCGGCAAGGAGTACCAAATATGCTTTACGACTCAACAAACGCATAAAATCACTATGCCACAGCTCTATTGTTGATGCAAGGGAAGATTTTTAGATATGCTCACGGGCGGAAACGGAAGAAGGTGTTAGTCTTTTGAATCTGTACATACTGCTTAAAATACCAAGCGCCAAAAACTCAACCAACAAGTGAGACCCTCCGTAACTTAAAAATGGCAAAGTAATACCTGTCACCGGCAAAAGACCCATATTCATTCCAACATGCACCGTAATGTGCGCCATAAACAAAGTGGCGACTCCAACAGCAAAAAGTTTCTCAAAGTTACTCTCACCATAAGTTGCTATATATAAAATTCTACCGATAAGCAAACCAAACAGCACAAACAAAAGTATCACTCCCAAAAACCCCCACTCTTCCGCAAAAGAAGCAAAAATAAAATCGGTTTGATACTCCGGCAAAAACTTCAACTTACTTTGTGTGCCGTATCCTATTCCTTTGCCGAACAGTCCCCCTGAGCCGACAGCTATAACCGACTGATAAGCATTATAGCCGCTTCCGTATATATCACTTAAAGGATTTAGAAAAGTTTTTATTCTGGCTTTTTGATACTCTTGCAAACCGAAGTTCCAGAAAATAAAAGATGCCGTAAACAAAATTGTAAGCACAATGATTATATGTTTTTTTGAAATTCCCGAGACAAAAACAATACCGGCCCAAACGGAAAAAAGCATAACGGCAGAGCCCAAATCAGGTTGCAACATTATAAGCAAAAAAAGTACTCCGGCGTACAATCCTGATATTAAAATATGTCGCAGTTGAGCTATGTGCATGTGGCGACGGTTAAAATATTTCGCCAAAACAATTATAACGACCAGTTTTGCAAATTCACTTGGTTGAACCGCAAAGGCTCCCAAAGAAAACCTGCTTTGCGCCCCCTTTGTTACATCTCCGAAAATAAAAACCGCCAAAAGCAGAAAAACGGAAAATAAAAACAAAGAAATAACGGTGCTTCTCATTCTCAAAAAACGAAAATCAATCTGAGAAGTAATTAAAAAAACCAAAACACCCAATGATATCCAAATAATTTGATGATTAAAAAAATACAGGTTGTCTTCATTGTACATGCTGATTAGCCCGAGCAGGGAAAGAGTAAACCCGAGTACAAGAAGCGTAATATCAAAAGAAAAGACTTTCTTTAAAGTGTTCATAATTACCTCTTGTCAATTTTGGGCGCCATGGTAGGTATAATGTCTACTCTGCCGATTTTCTTTTCAAAAGGTAAAGGCCAAGTGAAAACAACCTCAGCTGTTGAGTTGCCACCTACTTTATTTATAAAAGTGCGCGATGCTCCGATGGCGTTACCAACGTCATCAAAAACGACTGCCGTTAATACTATTTTTCTCTTCGGCATTACGTTTTTGTTTACAATCTCAGCAGATATCTCCGGAGTTGAACTTGCGTTTTGAATGCGAACATTTTGAATTTCCAAACCTTCGGTCGGATTTTTCATTTTTATCCAAACCGGATCATCAACAAACTGAAAAAAAGTAAACGCAACTTTATGTTTTCCGGTATTTAAATTCGGTTCTATAATCGGAGTGATCATGCCCGGCAATATCGGTGTTCTGCCAAATTTTTCAGCTATCAAAAAGTTATCACTTGTGTATAACTTGAATTGATAAGTGATCATTTCAACCCCGGCATTTGGATTTACATTTTCAACATAGGCAACAGCGGCCGCCGTATTGTCTCTTACGGGAAAACTGCGCGCCCATAAAACTTTTAAAGGTTGCATCAGTCTTTCATCTTGCAAAAGGCAAGGTCCACCTTTATCAGGTGCCGTCTCTCCTTGATTTTGAATACCGTCAAAACAAGTGGGCTCATCTTTAAAAAGAGGGAGAATGGAGATTATAAGTACAGCAATCAAAACTGAGATAAAAACCGTCCCGTAAATAAGTTGCCTTCTTTTTGCCCACACACTTTGCATTTTATAATTTTACTTTGCATTTACATTTAAGGCAAATTAAAAAGCCATAACCCAAACTTGGGTATGGCTTTGTTGGAACTATCCATTATCACTTTTAGAAAAAACATCTACTACATCCCCGGCAAACACCAGAGTTACTATGCCGTCTTGCTCAAACCTTTCCAGAGATTTCGGTTGCACAATCATAACTCTGTTGGGGCTGGCGAAGTCAACAATTTCGCAAACTTCGCCAAAAACCAGCTTGGTTGCGTAAGTAATTAAAGTACTTGTTTGGGGATCAGTTTTTGTATATTCACGTATCACACCCCTGTCATTTACTTTCAGCACCAGGCGATGACAACTAAGACAACTCACATGGCTCTGCATCTTCGCCTCCTTGCTCAGAGTTATTTTCGAAAATCACCTAATAACAAAAGAACATGAAAATAAACAAAAGTCAAGCTTTTACCGGACTCTGCTTTTCGCTAACAATGAGAAATCTCAAAACAAGTTACCTATCTCCCACAAGATAAAAGCGAACAGTCAGAATTACTTGGTAAAAAAGCAGGGCTTGGCATGCCCGGACACCGGATGAGCTAGAAACGTAAAGCGACCGAGCCCATATAAAATATGGGCTCGGTATAGCTCATCCGGTCGTACGGGTCGGGCTGCCGGGAATCGAACCTGAGCTACGGGCGGGCGGGAAATTGCATGAGTGCACACATTATATATGCGCTGATTTGATTAAGTGAATAAAGTTACAAGTCGGGCTGCCGGGAATCGGCGTCAGCTCACTAACCATTTTGTTCGCGCTATGCGCTCCAAAATGGTAAGTGGCTCCTGCCCGGGCTCGGCTGTTGTCGCTTCGCTCCAACATGCCTCCGCCTTTCGCTTCCCGACGCAAAGCAAAGCAGTTTGCTTTGCTTCAGCCCTCCTTCGCTTCGCTCAGTCGGGCTGCCGGGAATCGAACCCGGGCCACACGCACCCGAAGCGTGCACACTACCATTATG
>JALWJR010000032.1 GCA_026996985.1 Candidatus Kaiserbacteria bacterium | reverse complement strand
TTTGGGGCCTGTTTATTTTTTTGGGATTGTTTTTGCTGGCATCCGTTTTAACCCCGATTATTTTCTATATTCTCTCTTTAATTACAAAAAAAACAAAAACCGACTTGGATGACAAGCTGTTTGAAATAGTAAGACCGCCCGTGTTTTGGACTTTGATTTTCGGCGGGTTGATTTTTATTTTGAAAGCAAATGTTTTTAGTTTGCCAGCCGGAGAGTTTTTCTCTTCGGTTTCAGCTTCATTGTTGATTTTGCTTTGGGTGCGTCCGCTTGCCAAGGCCTCATCCGTAATACTTTCTTTTGTTGCCGAGAAAAACAAAGGCTTTGTAAACAAGGCGACACTTCCTTTGTTTAGAAATGTTTTTTTGGTTCTGATTTGGGCTTTGGCAATTTACTTTTTGTTTTTTGTTTGGGGAATTTCTCTTACCGCTTGGCTGGCTTCAGCCGGGATAGTTGGTATAGCTGTCGGTTTTGCCGCGAAAGATACTCTGGCAAATTTGATTTCCGGAATTTTCATTTTGGCCGATGCTCCGTACAAAGTTGGAGATATTATAGTTTTGGACTCAGGCGAGAAAGGTAAAGTTATTGAGGTTGGTCTTCGTTCAACCAGAATAAAGACATTTGACGGAATAGAAATAACAGTCCCTAACTCGGCAATGGGCAACAGTAAAATAGCAAATGAAACCGGTACAAAAACGGATAAAAAAATAAGACTGAAAATCCCGATTGGCGTATCTTATGATACGGACATAAACAAGGCGGAGGAAATTTTACTTAAAATAGCATCTGAGTTTGAAGAAGTGTGCAATGATCCGGAGCCGAAAGTTATGTTTTTAAATTTTGGGGCCTCGTCTTTGGATTTGGAGTTGAGAGTTTGGGTTGCAGACCCTTCCAAAAGAGGCGTTAAATCCAAAATAAACAAAAGAATTTTGGAAGAATTCAGGAAGGCAAATATTGAAATTCCTTATCAGAAAATTGACGTTAACATTTTTAACACTAACAAAAGCTCATGAATGATAAATTGATTTTGTCGGGTAAAAAAATTTTGTTTGTTGAAGATGATGTGTTTGTGGCGGATGTAATACTTTTACATTTACAAAATGCCGGCGCGAACATTGTTCATGTTGATTCGGGAAAAGAGGCGATGGTTGCTCTTATGAGAGAAGAATTTGATATTGTACTGACCGATCTGGCCATGTCTTTGGGTACGGGAGTTGATCTGTTGGAGTTTATACGCTCAAACGAAAATGAAAGAATAAAAAATATTCCTGTTTTGGTTTTGACCAATCTTGAAAAAGACAACCCGCTTGTACAGCAGGCAAGCCAACTTGGTGTGCAAGGCTTTTTTGCAAAATCAAGCACTCCTTTGCCGGAGATTATCTCTAAAATCTCCGATGTTTTGGGAATAGAGGAGGGTAGCGAGCCTTCGGTTAATGTAAATATTCCTCGTGATATAATGCAGTGATGGATCAGAAAACGGCGCTCAATATTTTGAAAACCGGAAGAAATGTTTTTTTAACCGGAGCACCCGGGAGTGGGAAAACTTATGTTTTAAATAAGTATATAGATTATTTAAAATCAAAAAAAATCCCGACAGCCAAGACGGCATCAACCGGAGCGGCCTCCGTTTTTTTGGGTGGTCAGACCATTCATTCGTTTTGCGGACTTAAAACAAAAGAAACACTCACCGCTTGGGATTTGGAAGCCATCCTTGAGAAGGAGTACTTGTATAAAAAAATTCACAAAACGAAAGTTTTAATCATTGATGAGGTTTCAATGATTTCTTCATCTTTGCTGGACAGTGTAGATTTGGTTTTAAAAGCGGTTAAAGGAAATAGCAAACCTTTCGGAGGTGTGCAAATTGTGCTCTCGGGTGATTTTTTTCAGTTGCCGCCGGTTGTAAAAGGTGGTGGAGACTTCTCTTTTGCTTTTGAAGCGTTAAGTTGGAAAAATGCGGATATACGCACTTGTTATCTTTCAACTCAACACAGACAAAAAAACGACAAACTCTATGAAATCCTCTCTGAAATGCGAAGCGGAAATCTGCAAGAGAGCACAAAGCTTGAATTAAAATCAAGAGTGGGAGTAAAACCTAAAGAAGGAAACACAACATTCCTTTTCACTCACAACAGCGATGTTGACAGATACAACAAAGAGAAATTGATGAATCTTAAAGGCAGGGTGGTCAAACTGAAAGCGAAAACCGAAGGGTCCAAAAAACATGCTCAGTTTTTACTGAAAAACATTTTGGCTCCGGAGGAGTTGACGCTAAAGGTTGGCGCCTTGGTGATGTTTGTAAAAAATGACCCGGAGGGCAGGTATGTAAACGGTTCCTTGGGGGAGATTGTTGGTTTTTCCGGTAATTTGCCAAGAGTAAAATTGCAAAACGGGAGAGAGTTGTTGGCCGAGACCGTATCGTGGAGTTATGAGGAAGATGGCAAAATAAAGGCGCAGGTGCATCAAGTGCCACTGAGACTCGCTTGGGCGATTACCGTTCATAAAAGCCAAGGAATGACCCTTGATTCGGTTTATGCCGATTTGTCAAAAGTTTTTGTGGAAGGGCAGGGGTATGTGGCGCTCTCAAGAGCAAAAAGTTTGGACAGATTATATCTTGCAGGGCTGACTGACAAAGCGTTTTTAATGCACAAAAAGGTTTTGGATTTTGATATTCAAGCAAAAAAAGAATCCGATAAATGGAATAAAATAATAAACAATTTTTCAAAAGCAAAATTGCAAACTTTGCATGAAGAGTTTGCGGGCAAAACAGCAAGTGGCGTAAAGCTTGCAACAGACGAGAAAACATTAAGCCTGCTGAAAGAAGGGCTAACTGTTGAAGAGATCGCAGAGAAGCGAGGTATAACTCTTTCAACCGTACTGTCTCATCTTGAGAAAAATACAGACAAGCTTGTCTTTGAAAACCTTTTATCTTTGCAATCTCTTTTAAGCGGTGATGATTACAACAAAATAAAAAAAGTTGCAGAATCGCTTTCATGGGAGAAACTATCTCCTCTTAAAGCGAAATTGCCCCGCTACAGTTATGATCAAATTAAATTTGCAAGAATTCTGTATTTTATCAGACCCGTTCCCAAATAAGCCTAGCCCTAAGTTTGAACTTAGAGCTCGGTTGAGAATGTGTAAAAAATGTATAAAGTAATAAGTCATGATGTGGAAACTTTACCAACCTTATAAGCCTTCGGGCGATCAGCCCAAGGCAATAAAAGAAATCCTAAAGTCTATTGAGAGGGATAGGTTTACCACATTGCTTGGTGCAACCGGAACCGGAAAAACCTACACTGTAGCGCATGTGATAGAAAAAATAAACAAACCAACCCTTGTTATAGCGCATAATAAAACCTTGGCCGCGCAACTTGCATCCGAGTTTCAAACTTTCTTTCCGGAAAATGCGGTACACTATTTTGTCTCTTACTATGATTATTATCAACCTGAAGCGTACAAGCCGATAACGGACACTTACATAGAAAAGGAGGCGATGATAAACAAAGAAATAGACAGGCTCAGACACAAAGCCACTCAGTCGCTTTTAACCAGAGATGATGTTTTGATAGTGGCTTCCGTCTCGGCAATCTATGGTGTGGGAAGTCCGCTGAATTATTTGCAGGGTGCGCGAAAATTCAAGAAAGGGGAGAGACTTTTAAGACAGGAGCTTTTGCGTATTTTGGTTCATATGCACTATAGCAGAGTTACAGCTGATCTGGAGCCGGCGTCTTTCAGAGCAACCGGCTCTTTTGTGGAGGTGTATCCGCCACATGAGGAGATACTCTACAGGTTTAAAATATCAGCCGGCAGGTTAGCTGAGATACTTTTGCTTGACCCCATAACCCGGGAGATAAAACAGAGGGTGGATGAAATTATGCTGTTTCCGGCCAAGCATTTTGTAACTCCCGATGAGGTTATAAAGGTGGCTCTGGAGGAGATAAGAGCAGATTTGAAAAAGAGAGTAAAAGAGCTTGAAGAGGAAGGAAAAACTGCAGAGGCCTCAAGACTTCAAAGAAGAGTGTTGGCGGATGTGGCGCGAATTGAAGAGTTTGGCTATTGCAATGGAATAGAGAACTACAGCAGATATTTTGACAGACGCTCTCCGGGAGAAGCTCCGGATACTTTGCTTTCATTTTTTCGCTTTAACCCAAAAACCAAAAAATTTGACAGAGATTTTCTGACGGTGATAGATGAGTCTCACGTAACTCTGCCTCAGCTCTCCGGAATGTACGCCGGAGATGCATCGCGCAAAAAAACTTTGATTGATTATGGTTTCAGACTTCCGGCGGCCGCCGACAACCGCCCGCTTACTTTTGACGAGTTTATAGAAAGAATAGAAAAAGCAATTTTTGTATCCGCCACCCCGGGTGAATTTGAAAAGAAAAACTCAACGGTCGTTGAGCAAATAATCCGCCCGACAGGATTGCTTGATCCGGAGGTTATTGTATCTCCGGTGGTTGAGAGGGGGAATTATCCGGGACAGGTAAAAGATGTTATAGAAAGGTCTAAAAAGGTTATAGAAGGCGGAGGCAGAGTTTTGATAACAACTCTCACAAAGAAAATGGCCGAGGACTTAAGCGAGTTTTTGAAAGAGAGAAGCCTTAAAGCCGAATATATTCACAGTGACATAAAAACAAAAGAAAGAATAGAGATTTTAAGTGATTTCAGAAGAGGGGTGTTTGATATTTTAGTCGGTGTTAACCTTTTGCGCGAAGGACTTGACTTGCCCGAGGTTGAGATGGTCGCGATTTTAGATGCCGATAAGGAAGGATTTTTAAGGAGTGAAACTTCTTTGATTCAGACCATGGGGAGGGCCGCGCGCAACGTTAAAGGGCATGTTGTTTTGTATGCCGATGAAATTACCGGTTCGCTAAAACGCGCGGTTGATGAGACTAACAGAAGGCGCAAACTGCAAAAGGAGTACAACGAAAAACACGGCATTACTCCACAGACGGTTAAAAAAGAAATTCACGATATTACAGAGCAGTTTGTATCCGCTCACAAAAAGGCGGTTTTAACTTTGGCTGAGCTTGATATCGCCGGTCTTGAGAATAAAAAAGACATTAAAAAACTTATAGCCGATAAGAAACTTGCAATGAAAGAAGCGACGAAAGAGCTTGATTTTGAAACCGCGGCGACCTTAAGAGACGAGATTGCTTTGCTTGAAGAGTGGGTTGCAAAAAATCTGAAATAGTAGTACATTGCAATTGGCCTGTATTATTCACACATATGGAAAGGAGGTTGAATTATGACCAAATGCAACAGGCAAACTGAT
>JALWJR010000031.1 GCA_026996985.1 Candidatus Kaiserbacteria bacterium | reverse complement strand
ATCGGCAAAACACTTTACTTTTTGTGTTAAGCTCAGCGTGCACCTCCATTCCTATGGTTGCCCTGTACATAGCGAGATTGTACTTTATTTATCTTGTAATATCAAATTTTTTAATTCTCGCTTTAGATTGTCCAACAAGTTTTTATCATAAACCGAAACAGGCAAAACTTTCTCAAACTCTCCCCTGAGTTCAGATATTTTTTTATCCAATTCTTGTGCTAAAACTAAATCTGTTTTTGTAAGTAATATAATCTCATTTTTCTGAGTCAGATCGGGAGAGTAACTTACCAGCTCTTTTTTAAGCAATTTATATTCCTCTAAAATATTATCTCGTTCAACCGAGATACAGAATATCAAGGTTTTTGTGCGTTTTATGTGCTTTAAAAACTTATGACCCAACCCTTTCCCCAAAGACGCTCCTTCTATTAAACCGGGTATATCGGCTATCAAAAGACCGTCAAATACGCCCAGATTTGGTTCTAATGTTGTAAATGGGTAATCGGCGGTTTTTGCTTTTGTTTTTGTAAGCGCATTAAGCAGTGAGGTTTTGCCCGCATTTGGCGCTCCAACAAGCCCAAAATGCGCTAAAAGGCGCAATTCTACGGAAATAACACTCTCCTGCCCTTTTTTGCCCTTTGTGGCTTTTTTTGGTGTTGTGTTTGTAGAACTTTTAAAATACGCATTTCCATATCCTCCCGCTCCCCCTTTTAAAATTTTATGCTTCTCTCCGGGTAAAATCAGATCAAATTCCTCGCCGGTCTCCTCCACCACAACAAATGACCCTACCGGCAATCTAATTGTAATATCCTCACCGGCCTTGCCTTTTTTGATACCTGATGCGCCATCTTGCCCATCTTCAGCTGTAAACTCAGTATTTCCCCTATATTTTTCCAGAATTGTTATCTCAGGTACCGCTTCTATGTATACATCACCGCCTTTCCCGCCATCTCCTCCGAAAGGGCCGCCTTTTGACAGCCCTTTAAGACGCCTCCAGCGAACAACACCGTCTCCTCCTGAGCCGGCTTTAGCGTAAAGTTTTATCTCATCTACAAATACCATCTTTTAACTATAAGCGCTCGGTTTAAAAAATGCAATAAAGTGTATTTATAACACCTCTATTTTCACTTTTTTGTGTTCTACAAATTGCAATTTATGACAAGTGCTTTGTATCAATCTGTTTTTGATATCATTTTGTTGAGAAAAACAGTTTTCAAAACCTTGTTGATAAAATAAAAAACCCAAAAAATTTAAAGAAAAACCTATGTACAAAAGTACTTTAGTTTACTAAAGTGCGTTTTTTACACCAATTTCGACAAAACATGCGCTATTCCCCCTTTTTTGTTTTGCATTCGCTTGGCAACTTTGGCTATAGTTGCACTACTGACACCGGTTATTTTCTCTATTTTCTTCCAGCTCAAACCCGCAATTAACATTCTTGCCACTTTCCATCTGTTAGCTATTTCTATCATTTCTTTTTCTGTACAAATATCATCTAAAAAAAGCTTTACTTCTTCTAAAGAATCCAGATGTAAGAAAACAGCTGCAAGTTCATCTATATCGCTTTGAACCCATGTTGGTTTAGTACTCATAAAATACACTTTAGCATACTAAAGTAAAAAATCAATAGATTTTTTCCTTTTAATAACTATGCCAAAATTAGAGTATATGAGGTATAGACTTTAAGAATTTAAAGCAAAATTATCTAAAAAAGAGATTTTATTAATATTTTTACGAAACAAAATTGTAAGGGGTGCTGTTTTTCGGCCAAAAATTGAAAATCTAAGCTTATCATTATCACAAAACACGGTCTGGAAAATTTTTATTTAAAAACCTTATGGGAAAATTTAAAGCAAAAGCTGTGTTTATTTTCTGAATACTCAATTGTTAGTGTTTATAAAACACCTCAAATGTGATATTTTTCGCCTCAATTGTTTGGATTTTAGACAAATTCTCATAAAAGACCTCACAAAAGAAAGTTGAGTTTTTAATATCTTTTACAATAAACAGCAATTGTAACGTATGACAATTTAAAAAAGGGGCCGTGAAATGAAAAAAGGTAACTCATAACAAAATAAATAACACCTCAACAAAAGAGAAAATAAGGAAATACCGGGTCAGCTCTCGAGTGGGCTATACGAGATGGGAGGTCTCAACACTACAAAAAAACGCTATTTCAAAAGCAGTATTAATTATTTACTAGAGTGAAACTGCAGACAAATGGATTAATAAAAAGGCAAAAACTCTCATGCGAGCGTGCAAAACATTATCAAAAACCACTTTCTTCCCTGCCCTTAGGTTAACTGTCTACTTGCAGTGTTTAAATCTTGCTTTTGTAATGTCCAAAGTTTAAATAAGCTATGTCAGATCAAAGCATATAGCTTATTTAATTACTTAAACAATATGGTTTAAATATATTCATAGGAATATATTCCTATAAAATAAAACTTTCATTTCAGCTACAGAAAATTGAGAAATCAAACTTGCAGCAGTATTTAATTAAGTAGTTGTAAACCGTCTTTTCATAAAACCATATTGAGCATGTTTTATGTTTTTTGTAAAAATTGAAAACAACTGATTTGTGCCTTCTTTACTTAACTTATTCATTGGTTATTGTTAAATAAGCTTTTATTGTCTATCCGAGATACGTGTTTAAGCCATATTTTTAGCATATTACCTTAAATTTACTATGTTTATTGCGCATACAAAAACCGACCCTAAAGGGTCGGGTTTTTGTGTACTATTGTTAGAAACAAACCTTTCTATGAAGGCATGCAGCATTTTTTGTATTTCTTGCCACTGCCACAGGGGCACGGGTCGTTTCTGCCTATTTTTGAACTGGGCTTTATTTCAATCGTACTCTCTTGCTGTTTTTTGGGAGTTGATAAATGAGGTATTAGGTATTTTATTTTTGTTTTTAAGTTCTCTTGCAGCTCTTTATACAATCTCAAGCCTTCTTTTTTATACTCAACAAGCGGGTCTCTCTGTCCGTAAGCTCTTAAATTTACAGAGCTCCTTAGATACTCCATTGTCTCAAGGTGTGAGACCCATAGCAAATCTATCGTTTGGAGGAGTAAGATTTTCAGTTGATTGTAAAATTCTTCTTGTAATTCTTCTTTCTTTTGCTTTATCAACTCCAGAGTCTCTTTATCATCTTCAAACATCTCCTCAAGTGTACTGTCAAGCACCTGCTCGTCTCCGGTTAATATCTTCATTCTTTTGGCGTAGATGCTGATCCTTTGTTTGTTTAACACATCATCGTAAGCTAAAACCTGTTTGCGTGCATCAAAATGAAAGCCCTCTATTTTCTTTTGAGCGCTTTCCAACGCTCTTGTTATCATTTTGTTGTATATGGGCTCGTCTTCAGGAATTCCAAATTTGCCCATCATGCTTTTTATCGTATCTCCCGCAAACACTCTCATGAGATCATCTTCAAGTGATACATAAAACTGAGTCTCCCCCGGATCACCTTGTCTTCCGGCGCGACCTCGTAGCTGATCGTCTATTCTTCGCGCTTCGTGTCGCTCGGTACCTATTACAAATAAACCGCCCAGCTCCCTAACCTCTTGAGCTTCTTGCTCTGTGGCGGTTGCGCCTCCGAGTTTAATATCTACTCCCCTTCCCGCCATGTTGGTTGCAACAGTCACAGCCCCTTTTCTGCCCGCTTGAGCTATTATTTCTCCTTCTTTTTCATGATTTTTTGCATTTAGAATTTGATGCGGCACTCCCGCTTGTTTTAAATATGCCGAGAGTACTTCGTTTTTCTCAACCGAGATGGTGCCTAACAAAACAGGCTGTCCCTTCTTGTGTAGCTCTTTTACCTTTCTAGCCAAGGCCGTGAACTTTCCTTTCTCGGTTTGAAAAATCAGGTCTTCATGATCTATTCTGCGTACAGGTTTGTTTGTCGGAATCGCTACGGTGTTTAATCCATACACTTTGTAGAACTCCTCCGAGGAAGAGACGGCAGTTCCCGTCATTCCGGCAAGTTTTTTGTACATTCTAAAGTAATTTTGATATGTGATTGATGCAAAAGTTTTTGACTCTTGTTGTATCTTCACTCCCTCTTTTGCCTCTATGGCTTGATGCAAACCCTCGCTCCAGCGCCTGCCCGGTTGCATTCTGCCCGTGAACTCATCAATAATTACCACCTCCCCATCTTTTATCAAATAGTGAGTATCTCTTTTAAAGAGAGCTTTGGCGCGTACCGCTGTTTCAAGATGGTGTACATATTTTATTCCTTTATCTGTGTATATATTCTCAACGCCCAAGAGTTTTTCGGCTTTGGTTATTCCGGCATCCGTCAACTGTATTGCCCTTTGCTTTTCGTCAACGGTATAGTCTTCTCCCTCTTTTAGATGACGCGCTATGTCTGCAAATTTTATATACAAATCCTCGGCCTCGGATGAGGGCGCTGAGATAATAAGCGGAGTGCGCGCCTCGTCAATCAAAATTGAGTCAACCTCGTCAACTATTGCAAAATTGTGTCCCCTTTGCCTTATCTCCCGAGGTGAGTAAGAGAGATTATCTCTGAGATAGTCAAAGCCGAATTCTTGATTTGTTCCGTATACGATATCAGCCTGATATGCTTCTTTTCTTGAAACCGGGGTAAGAAGAGCTTCTTCAACTTTAAAAGAGCCTTCTTCGTCTCTGTGTATATCCACTTCACCATCTTGCTCTGTCGGTGTATACAAAAAAGAAGCCTCGTGATTTAGCACACCGACACTCAACCCCAAAAATGAATATATCTGACCCATCCAAACTGCGTCACGGCGAGAAAGATAATCGTTTACCGTCACCACATGAACACCCTCGCCTGTCAGAGCGTTTAGATATGCCGGCAATGTTGCAACCAAAGTTTTACCTTCTCCGGTGCGCATCTCGGCAATGTCTCCCTGATGCAGCACCGCCCCACCTATTATCTGCACATCATAATGACGTTGATTAAGTGTACGCTTGGAAGCTTCCCTTACAGTTGCAAACGCCTCGGGCATAATATCGTCAAGAGTCTCGCCTTTTGAGAGGCGCTCCTTAAATTCAGCTGTTTTGGCTTTTAGTTGTTCATTGGACAATTTGGAGATTTCACCTTCAAAAGCGTTCACTTTGTCCACCACCTTTTGCGCCTTCTTTAGCGCATGTTTGTTTTCGTCTCCAAATATTTTCTGTAAAATTTTCATAAACTTATATTACACAAATAATCACTTGATGCCAGTTTTTTTAATGCTTAAAAGGGCGAAGTTGCGCAAAATTTTGCTCATCTCCGGCATATCTTTTACAACTTTCTCCGGTATGGCGCCACCCAAATACTGGGGGTACTTTTTTAGCCTATCCAGGAG
>JALWJR010000030.1:18680-19944 GCA_026996985.1 Candidatus Kaiserbacteria bacterium | reverse complement strand
AGATATACCTTTGAAACCTTTGTTGTGGGACCGTTTAATCAACTTGCGCATGCTGCGGCAGAGACAGTAATTAAAAATCCGGCGTTAACTTATAACCCGCTTTTTATCTATGGAAACACCGGGTATGGAAAAACACACTTGATACAAGCCATAGGAAATGAAATGAAAAAACTTTACTCCGGAATAAAAGTTTTTTACGTATCATCTGAGAAATTCTCAGTTGATTACATAAATGCAATAAAAACCGGAAAAGCCAATTCTTTTAAAGATAAATACAGACAATATGATGTTTTAATAATGGATGATATTCAATTTATAGCTGACAAAGAAAAAACTCAAGAAGAGTTGTTTCATTTATTTAACGCAATGTATGATAATAATAAACAAATAATATTCTCATCTGATAAACATCCAAATTTTATGCCGGGATTTGAAGAAAGGCTTAAAGGTAGGTTTAATGCCGGATTAACAGTTGAGATAACGAAACCGGATGTTGAATCGCGAGAAATAATTTTAAGAGAAAAAGCCAAACATCAAAACTTAAGTATTCCTGAGTCTATAATAAAATTTATAGCTCAAGAAGTTGTTGGAAACATAAGAGATTTGGAAGGGGTTTTAAATACTCTAGCCTGCAAACTTCAACTTGAAAAGAAAGAAATAACCGAAAAAGATGTTAAGGAAGCGATAAAACATTATCTTCTACCAAACAAACAAATTTCAGTAAAAGATGTTGTTAAAAAAGTTGCCGAATATTATCAAATAAACCCTGAAGATATTTATAAAAAAACACGTAGAAAAGAAGTTGTATTTCCAAGGCAAATTATTATGTATATTCTGAGAGAGGATTTTGGAATATCTTTTCCGCAAATAGGGGAGGAGCTTGGCGGAAGAGATCATACCACCGTTATTCACAGTTGTGAAAAAATAAGTGAATCTCTAAAAAAAGATCCAAAAACAGAAGAGGAAGTGAACAGAATAAGATCAATTCTAAACAGTTGATTGTTTATTTGTTGTTAAGGTTGTTGATAACTTGTGGAAATGTAACAAATAACTATGTGTATAACTTGTGTTTAAAACCTGTATTTAAATCTTGTTTTTGTAAAATACTGAACAACTAAACGGTATAGTGAATTTTAAACAGGTAATTTGTGGATTAAAATAACACAAAAACAGTAAGATTAAACTTGTTTTCCACATTTTCACAGGCATAATATAAATAACAAAAGAAATTAAAATAAAATATGAAATTTAAAACTTTATATAA
>JALWJR010000030.1:0-18670 GCA_026996985.1 Candidatus Kaiserbacteria bacterium | reverse complement strand
ATCTAAAATTATTCCTTCAAAAGCAACTCTTCAGGCAATAACCGGAATAAATATAAAAACAGAAAAAGGAAAAGTTTATTTCAAAGGAACAAATTTAGACTTTTCAATAGAGGCAAACATTGTTGCCGATATAAAACAAGAAGGAGAGGTTTCGGTTCCGGCATCTGTTTTTTTAAGAACGGTAAAAATTTTAAGAAAACCTGAAAAAATAAATATATATACACAAGACAATAAACTTGTAATTGAAAGTGATACTGAAAATTTAAGTATAAACACAATAGACCACTCGGATTTCCCGATAATTCCGAAACCTGAAAACGCTTCAGAATTTGAAATTGACCCAAAACAATTAATAAAAGGGTTTAGTTCGGTTACACATAGTGCTTCTTTATCTAGTATAAAACCTGAATTATCATCTGTTTATGTATATTCGGACACTGATTTGGTTTTTGTTGCAACAGACCAGTTTAGATTGGCTGAAAAAAGGATAAATACAACAGTTTCCGATTTTCCACCAACAATCATACCGATTCAAAATGTAAACGAATTCATTTATCTTCTTTCAGGTGAGGAAGATAAAATAACGGTTTTTGTTGATGAAGATCAAATATCATTTAAATCATCTAAATGGTATGCAACATCAAGAATTGTGAACGGCTCCTTTCCTGATTATAAGAATATAATTCCGGAAGAATTTGTTGCAAAAGTAACACTTTTGAAAGAAGATTTTGCAAATTCAATCCAAAAAGCTTCAATTTTTTCAGATAAATTTGGAAAAACAAAACTAATTGCAAACCCTAACGAAAACAAGTTTATAATTGAAGCTCAGAACTCTGATATAGGTTCCGTTTCAGATACCCCACCGGCTACTGTTGAAGGTGAAAATGTTGAAATGTCTTTCAATTTTAAATACCTGAAAGACACAATATCATCTATAGAAACCGACAGTATAACTTTAAATTTTGCGCAAAAACATCAACCGTTGGTTATAAAAGGTGTATCTGACAATTCGTACACTTATATAGTAATGCCAATGAATCAATAATCATGAAAGGGATACAGAGTTTACTGTCAAGATATAAAAAAATAAAAGCTCCGGAGAAAAGTAGAAAAGATATATTTATAAAAACAGTATTGGCAAATACCGGAATTGAGCTTAACTACAATGAGTTTAAGATAAATAAAAACACCATACACCTTAAATGTCATTCCGTAATACGAGAAGAAATTATTCAAAACAAACAAAGTATCTTAAATAAATACAACCAACAGACAAACGATCATGTTTTAGATATTTTTTGATGATATACTTTGTTTATGTTTGTTTTTGGTTTTGATCCCGGCTATGACAGACTGGGGGTTGCGGTTGTAGAAAATGAAAAGTTGGTTTTTTCCACATGTGTACAAACCGATAAAAATCAAAATTTTTCAGAAAGATTAAAAACAATAGCGTACGAGTTAAAAAAAATATTTGATAGATTTCCTCCACAAAAAGTGGGAATAGAAAAACTTTTTCTAAACTATAACCAAAAAACAGCTATGTCGGTTGCCGAAGTTGTTGGTGTGATAAGGGTTATGTCCGCTCAAAAAGGCGCAAAAATCCAAGATTTTACTCCGACTCAAATTAAAACCGCCGTCTCGGGAAACGGTAGAGCCTCCAAAGATGAGGTTATAAAAATGGTTACTCTCATTACAAAACTACCACCAAAAAAACGTCTTGATGATGAGTATGATGCCATTGCCGTAGCGCTTACAGCATCAATCCTTATAAGATAATTTGGTTGTGTTATCCACAAAATAATACACTTTTCCACATAGTTATCCACAATCTCCACTTAAAGAGAGTGTACACCATCAAACCTTGTTAATATGTGTCTCATTAGTATACTGTATCTGTGGCAAAGATTTTAAATTTAAGAAAAACAAAACATAAAAAAAACCACAAGAAACGCCAAAAAAGACAAAAAAACGACAAGAGCAAGGTTTTTTGGCGTTGGTTTGTTACTGTTTCGGTTTCTTTGTTTTTTTTGTTTTCCGGGGCGGTGTTTTTGTGGGTTGCGTCATTGGAGTTACCTTCCATTGAGAATTTGTATAACAGAGAAATAGAACAATCAACAAAAATATATGATAGAACCGGGAAAATTCTTTTGTTTGACCTACATCAAGATATAAGAAGAACTTATGTTCCGTTATCTGAAATTTCAAGGCATATTAAAAATGCAACAATAGCCATTGAAGATGATGAGTTCTACAATCACAAAGGAATAAGACCACTTGCTATTGTCAGAGCCGTTTTTGCCAACTTAAAAACCGGTTCTTACTCTCAAGGCGGGTCAACCATTACACAACAAGTTGTCAAAAACGCTCTTTTGACAAGAAAAAAGACAATTTCCAGAAAGGTAAAAGAGTGGATTTTGGCGGTAAAGCTTGATGCGCAAAAAAGCAAAGACGAAATTCTTGAAATGTATTTAAATGACGCTCCTTACGGTGGGCCGATCTATGGAGTTGAAGAGGCTGCAAGATATTATTTTGGAGTCTCAGCCAAAGATGTTTCTTTGGCACAAGCGGCGTATCTGGCTGCTCTTCCCCAAAGACCAAGTTATTATTCACCTTATGGACCCAACAGAGACAAGCTTGAACAGAGAAAAAACTTGGTTCTAAAGAAAATGCTTGAAAACGGTTTTATAACTCAAAAAGAGTATGAACAAGCGAAAAATGAACAAGTTGAATTTACTGAATATGGAGATAAAAATATAAAAGCTCCACACTTTGTTTTTTATATCCGTAATTACTTGGAAGAAAAATATGGAACGGAAGCTTTGTACAAATCGGGTTTTAGGGTTATTACAACGCTAAACTATGATTTACAAAAAGAAGCGGAAAAAATAGTAAAAGAGTATGCATTGTTAAACGAGAAAAAGTTTAAAGCGCAAAACTCCGCTATGGTGGCCATTGATCCGAATAATGGAGAGATTTTGGCGATGGTTGGATCAAGAGATTATTTTGATGAGAAAATAGATGGAAAATTTAATGT
Organism: Candidatus Kaiserbacteria bacterium; assembly: GCA_026996985.1. Taxonomy (GTDB): domain Bacteria; phylum Patescibacteriota; class Minisyncoccia; order Phycocordibacterales; family UBA2100; genus S143-145. The sequence continues at coordinate 15,636 of JALWJR010000030.1, read as the reverse complement.
CACAACAGCATTGAGACAACCCGGTTCAACTTTTAAGCCTATAGTTTATTCTCTTGCTTTTGAAAAGGGTTACACTCCGGAGACGATACTTTTTGACCTTAAAACACAATTTTCTCTTTCATGCAGACCCGATGAGTTTAAAATGGAAGATGGGTGCTATGCTCCGGAGAACTTTGATGGCAAATTCAGGGGTCCAATGACAATACGAAACGCTCTTGCTCAGTCAATAAACATACCGGCGGTTAAAACACTTTATCTTGTTGGTATTCAAAACGCACTTGAACATGCAAAAAAAATGGGAATAACGAGCCTTACAAAACCCGCCAATTTTTACGGATTTTCTCTTGTGCTAGGTGGGGGAGAGGTGTCTCTTCTGGAGCTTGCAAACGCGTACACCGCTTTTGCAAACGGAGGAATTGTGTATAAAACCAGGGGAATTTTAAAAATTGAAGATTCATCAGGTACGGTATTGGAAGATAATGTACCCGAAGGGAAAAGAGTAATATCATCGCAGACCGCAGCTGCAATTGCCGACATACTCTCTGACAACACCGCAAGAGCTCCGGCCTACGGGGTAAACTCACCGTTGTTTTTCCATGATAGAGCGGTTGCCGCAAAAACAGGAACAACAAACAATTTTAAAGATGTTTGGATAGTTGGATTTACTCCTGATGTTGTTGTAGGCGCTTGGGCCGGAAACAATGACTCAACACCGATAGAAAACAGGTTTGCCGGATATGTTCTTGCTCCCGAGTGGAGAGAGTTAATGAAAACGGCAATTGATATTGTGGGAAAGCAAAGAGATTTTCCAAAATATACCCCGATGGCAAATTCAGACAAACCGATTTTAAACGGAGTTTGGCAAGTGAAAAGAAATGGTAAAATTGAAATACACAATATCTTGCATTGGGTTGATAAAGATGACCCAACCGGACCATACCCACTGAATCCGGAATCTGACCCTCAATATAGATATTGGGAGTATTCGGTTAAAGAATGGTTAAAACAAAAGGGAATAAGTTCTGATACCGGTGATAGTACAATAAGTTATGAGACAACTCAAAACATAAAAGATTCAACGGCACACTATTTTAAAATATCTTACCCCAAAAACAATTCGTTAATTAAAACAGGTGATTTGGTTATAGTTACATTGAGTTACAGTCCAAATTTAAATGTGAGACGAGTTGAATATTTTTTAAACGGTGTATTTATAGGTTCAAGTATGCAAGCTCCATTTTCAATTTCAATAATACCAACCAAAAAAGGTATAAACACAATAAAAGCGGTAGCCGATACAGCAAACGGAGTGTGGGTTGATAAGCGGGATTTTGTTGCCAAATAAACTCGGAAATACTTGCGTAACGCAAATAAAAAAATACTATACGAATATGCAAAATCAAATCAAAAAAGCTTTGTCGCGTATTTCGTCATATTCATTTCCGCAAATATATGACGAGCAAGGAGAAGGGTGTATTGAAGTTACCTCTCTTACCGAAAAAGCTGGCCATGCTTATGAAAAAATAAGAACATTTGTTGATTATCAAGATGAACACACACTCAGAAGGCGAGCCATAGCGCGTATTTTAAAAAGAAAAATAATAATAGAGTCTGAAAGAGAAATAGGCGAGGCTCTTTTGCAAGAGCTTGTTGTAAGCGGGTATTTGCCAAACACAACTGTGAAAATTGAAGCTGCAGAGCTTGTACAAAAAATTATAAATAAATACCTATCATTGTCAGATACCGGGGTTTTATCAAAAAGCCAAAGTGTGTTTTTGTGTTCATTTGAAATTGAAAACTTGTTTTCTCCATATGTTTTTGATGATGAATTGGTTTTATCTTTTTTTAAACTAATAGAGAGCAGTACAGACATTAAGGGGTTACCGGAGCAATATAAAAAACCGAACTTATATGCCGGAGTCTGGGCGCGAACCGTAAGAGCTGACAAGGAAGACGTTTTTGCCGCCGTATTCAGATTTTTAACTCCAAATTTATTTAATATTGAACAAAAAGACATACTAAACATTAAAAATGAGATAAGGGCAAATTTTGCTTTGGCCAAAGAAGTGATAAAACAGCAAAAATACCAAATTGTTGGAGCAAAGCTCAAAAACATTTCTGTTTCTTTTATAGTTTTAAGAGAACTCTTTTTGAAATACGGTGCCGATTTACAAACAGTTTTAGAAGATAAAGGTAAACTGGAAAAAGAAATTGAAACCGTGGTTTTGGATAAGTTTTTATCTCAATACAAAAAAGCCAGTGAAAGCGGAATGCGTGCCGTTTTGTATATATTCTTAACCAAAGGCATTTTGGCGTTTTTGGTTGAATTACCTTATGAAATTCTGTTTTTGGGTTCCGTGCAACTCCTACCCCTTATCACCAACATAGCATTTCATCCGCTCCTTCTTTTGGTTATTGTTCGCGGTATAAGAGAGCCGACGGAAGAAGATGTGCAAACGATAAGTAAAAATGTTTTAAGTATTTTATCTGACAATCCAAAAATACCGAAAATATTGGTTGATTTAAGGCCGATGAGTATTTGGAAACTTTCGGTTTATATTCTGTTTTATTGGACTTTGTTTGTTATATCTTTCGGGTTTATTTTGGCAATCCTTTCAATGTTACACTTTAATATTGTAAGTGTATTTATGTTTGTTTTGTTCTTGACACTTGTTATGTATTTCGGGTTTAGAATAAGGTTTATGGCTGAGAAATGGAGGGTGGCTTCTTCAAAAAAAGAGGGAATATTTATGTTGTTGTTTGATTTTTTGGCAATGCCGATTGTGCAAGTCGGGCGTTGGTTATCTGAGAGATTCTCTGCGATAAATGTTTTTGTGTTTATACTTGATTTTATAATAGAGACACCGTTTAAGCTTTTGCTTTCAAGTTTTGACTCTTTTGCCAACTTTTTGAAACAACAGAGAGATACGATGATTTAGATAAAATAGACTTGTTCCCAAATAACACAAAGTGAATTTTGAGCAATTTTTGAGCGAGACGCCGTTGAGGAAACCGAGCAAATACAGCGTATTTGTGAGTGTTGACGAAACAAGTCGCAGCCAAAAATTGCCAAAATAAACAAAGTGCTTATTTGGTAACAAGTCTAATATCTACAACTCGGACAAATCCAAATTAAGCTGCGTTTGTAAACACCTCTTGAACATCATCAAGTTCTTCAAGCGCATCCACCAAAGAAGAAAGTTTTTCAATGTCTTGATCTGAGAGTTCAATTGTTGAATTTGGAGTATATTCACCGGTAGGACTTACAGTAAAAGCCCATGATGCCGAGCCCGGTGTTGCAAGCTCATACCCGTTTTTGCTTAAAGTATGCTTTACCTCAGCCGCCGTTCTGTTTCTGTTATCTGTAAGAGCAACTATGATCACAGCAACACCACCCGGCCCGTAAGTTTCATAAACAACCGGCTCCAGCTCTTTTGCGTCTGCTCCCGCGCCTTTCTCTATTGCTCTTTTTATATTGTCTTTCGGCATATTTGCCGCCTTTGCCTTTTCAATCGCCGCTCTTAGTCCGGGAGCCGTCTCATCTCCTTTGGCTTTTTTACTCTCAGATGCGATAAGTTTGGCAAGTTTGGAGAATAGTTTACTTTTTGCGGCATCAGTCACCGCTTTTTTGTGTTTTATTTTGCTCCATTTATTATGTCCGGCCATGGAAGTTTTATATCAAAAAAGAAACGTTATCACAAGTGCTGAAGTAAATATACCTTTTCCACAATGGCTGAACAGCAAAGCTAAATTTGTTGTATAATTTGCATATGACTACGAAAGTTATCTCTTTTTTATCTGCTCTGTTTTTGTTTTTTGTTTTCTTTTTTTCCGTGAACGAGTCTGTAAAATTTGCCCAAAATGCGCCGAACATACAAGAGACAAACTTTAAACTTGAAAATACTGCGGCTACCGTATCTGCAACCAACAAAAAAGAAGTGAAAACAACCATAAATTGCGCAAAATATTCGGAAAACACCCAGCAAGAAAAACTTGCAAAGTCATTTTGTTTTTTGAAATTTTATTTGGATAACACAGTCGTAGATCCCGACACTGAACTTGCTGAAAATTTAAAAACCGCAGAAAATGAGGTGCTGCGCCTGGACAGCTCATCTTCCATGAAAGATTTGCTTTATGCCAAGTATAATTTACTTAAGGCTCGGGAGTATTTAGAGCAAATGCACTCCAAAAGCACTTACGGGCAAAAAATCGGCCCTTTATATAACTCAATTTCTCTGATGGATAGGGCCCTTAAAAAAATGGCCCGCTCCTCATTGTCAACATCAACACCGTGCTCGGTCCAATATGGAGTATTAAGCGATTTTGAATTTTTAATTGCTTCCTATTTGGCGCCTGAGCTTTCACCGCTTTACAGTCAACTTGAAACCTTGTCTGAAGAAAAAAAGATAAGCGCGCAGGAAAAATACTACACAGAAAAAATGCTTGACGATGTATCTCAGAATTTGGGAGCTCTCTCCGGTGGTGGCGAGTTTAAAAAAACAATAACATTTACAACAACACTAAAACATCCGCTTTTGACAAAAACCGTTCAATCCAAATTATATTCTCTCTGGCAAATTAAAAATAAGATAGCCGATAATTTAAAAAACAGAAGAGACCAAAACAAATGCGCATTTGAGCTTGCACAAGAACAGAGAAAAACCGAGATAGTCTCGGGAGCGTGCGAGTCCAAACAAGCGTGCCTCACCACCTTCCAAGGTGACGGTTGCTATTCTTACTGTTGCAAAAGCAGAGCTCCGGAGGGAAGCCAGCAGGCCGCGCAATTTGTTCCGCCATCGTGGTGTGAGCAGCTGACCCCAAGTGATGCCAAATCTCAAACTCTGGAAGATAAATGCAGAAATCTCGCCTTTAGAAACGCAAACAGAGCACAGTGTGAAAGTTTGTGCCCAAACAATATGTTGCCATGGTGTATAAGCAAGAGTCCAACATCAGATAACGGGTTTTTAAATGATGAAAGCAAATGGAGCCCAAAATCTTGGTATGAAAAACTTTTTGGCTCCAAAGACAGCGCTTCGGCAGATGATAAAACGGAAACCGACAACGACAGTGAACGTAATGATGGCTTTCCGTTTAAAACAGCAGAGACAGAAGACTCTCTGGCAACAGATCAAATGGCAACAGATCAAAACAACACATCAAAAGCAGAGGAGTTTGCCAAAGATTTGCCGGATTCCTACGACAGAAAAACTTACATAGAAAAATTCAAAGAATGCGAAGAGAGGGGTACATTGCTTGTATCTTGTGATAGTATGGCAAAAGCGTATGCCAAAAGTCAGTGGCAAAAGACACGGCAACAGATTAAAGAAGATGCAAGGGAAATAGCGGATTCCCTTTCAGACGAATATGACAGGGATGAGTTCAGGAAAGCGTATGCAAACTGTATATCAGAGGGGACAAACAATGTTCTGTGTGAATCTATAGCAAGAAACAAAGCGTTAATACAAAACAATGGCAAAGACCAGAATATTCTTAAGGCTTTTGGGATAAACAACCAAACATCACCATATTCTTTCCGCGCAGCCCAGGATGAAGGTATTGCGCAAACACAAACATCTGACCAAACCCTCTACTGCTACGACTCTTCCTGCTACAGCACCCAAAAAGAGTGCGAATCAAATATTCCATGGTATAGATTTTTCTCTTCTTGCCAAGCTAAGCCAATTTCTGATGTACCTGTTGATCAACAAGGGAAGGATTTTGATTCCGGGCACTTTGCAAAATATATTCCTTCATCGGAAGGGGATAATAAAGTGCCACAAAATATCCCATCTTTCCGCGCAGCCCAGGATACGGACCTTAAAGAAGGAGAAAAACTTGTAGCTCTAAAGCAAGCAGAATATGCTATCCAATCAGGTGACAAAGAAAAAATCAAACAAGTGCAAAAAACTCTCAAAAACCTTGGTTACTATGCTGGTGAGATAAACGGCACTTGGGGACAAAAATCAAAAGAAGCCCTAAGACAACTACAAGGAGACCTACAAGAACAAACACAAACGGATTTTGACCAAAACAATCAAGATCCATTTGTACCCTTATCAGAACAAGATAATATAGGAAAAATACAAGACAGAATTCCGGTACCAAATGAAACACAAATAGTTCGAGATTTTGAGCGTTGGACTTTTGATGCTCCGAATGAGCCGAGTTACTGTTATAGAACAACGGCAAAAAACGGCGTTATTCCATCTTACAACTGGTATTGTGTTCCGGAAAGCAAAGTCACAGACGACCATATAGGAGAGTGCCAAAAAAATAATAGAGTATGTTTCTTTTATTCTGGTGAGGATAGATTACCAGAAAAGAGGGTAAACTTTCAGGTGTGCGCAGGTAACCAATGTTTTGCGGATTTAAAAACATGTGAATTTGCCATGGGCTACGAGTCTTATAAGTGCGAAAAATATATTCAAACAAAAGGTAAAGTCAGAGTAGACAACATTCCTGATTCTGTTTATGATTACAATCCGGAAGATTTTTATAAAGGTGACGGAAGCACACAATGTGAAGATGGAGATGAGTGTGATAAGTTTGGGTATACTGCCGAACCTGCACCCAAGCCGACTAACACCCAAAAGGTAGATGAAGAAGAGTACAAACGTTTCGGTTTTTCATACAACGATAAGGAGCAACTTGAGAAGTTTAAACAAGATGGATATATTTACTGCGGTTCGGGTTGGTTTGGCAAATACTGCTACAAATCACAAGATGCATGTGAAAAATGGGTCGGGAAAGGTGAGTGTATAGACATATCTCAAGGTGCTTACTATGATTCCGCAGGTAAATTCTGTCCGCAAGGTACGCAACCTAAAAGACACGGTCGCAACTACAGATGCGAACAAATGAGCGATGCTACTGCGGGGCAGATAAAAACTCAGCCGACATCTGCACCAACACCTGACAAAACTCCCACACCAAACCCGACACAACCAAACCCGACACAAACACCGCCATCTTCAAAATGTCCTCCAAACAGCACTTTGCAAGGCAACACTTGCGTGTGTGATACGGGTTACGTAGCTTTCGGTAAAGCTTGCGTTAAACAAACCGGGGGTAATCCGGCAAACAACACAAAAGGCAACACAAACACACAAAACAACTCTCAAACTCAAGGCTTGATTGCAAAATATAGGCAGGCTCTTGCAAGACAAAAAGCCGAATTTGAAAAAGCGTGGGCGCAAAAACAAGCGGAATTTAAAAAGATACTTGAACAACAAAAAAAGAAATATGAGGAACAACTTAAAAAGATGCAAGAACAAATGCAAAAGTTAACCCAAGCACAAAACCAACAAGCTCCGCCAAGAATTACACCACCTTCATTCAGGCCACCCCAAAATCCTGAAAACATGCAACCCAATCCGATTACTTGCTCTTTGTCATTAACAAAACAAGAGGTAGAAGTTGATGACACTATTGCCGTTAAATGGAGTGCCGAGCCGGTATTTGCCGTAAAAGAAGCTACTCTTTCGTATTATGATGACACGCACAATAAAAAAACAGAGCAGGTATCAGCTTCCGGCATTAAGGCCATAACACCCAAAATCGCCGGAAACTACGCCGCAATCTTAAGCGCAAAAAGTATATCCGGAGAGAGTTGTTCCGAGATGATTGAATTTGCAGTTCAGCCAAAAGAGCAAACGGAAGATGATACAACAAAACAAAATACAAATGTGCAATATTTTGTACACAAGGTTGAGCCGAAAATACAGCAAACTTGGTTTGCTCCCCGCATACCACAGGGGTCACAGCGAGATTTTGCGCGCATATACATAGCGCCAAATCCGATATATCAAGGTGAAAAGGCGATTATCAACTGGCAAGGAGTTGGAAATTGCAAACTTTTTGCGCCAAACTTCACTAAGCCACTTAAAGGAGACGGAGAAGTTTCGTATCAGAGTACGGAAGAGCTTGTAAGACCGGGTAGTTACACATACAAGCTTGTCTGTGGAGAAGCAAGTGATGCCGTTGTGCTTGTGGTTTTGCCCAAAAAAGAAACAAGAAGTGTCTCTCACGACAATCGTCCACTTAGCACCCCGCTTATTGAAACAGCTTATCCGCAAGTTACACAACAGAATATAACCCAAAACCGTTGCCCGGTATTTACTCAATACCTAAAACGCAGGGTTGTATCCGAACAAGTAAAAACCATGGAAGAGTTTTTGAAAAAATTCGGATATTTCAGCGGAGTTCCGGACAATACATTTGATATGCAAACGGAAGAAGCGGTTAAGCGTTTTCAAGCCGAGCACACGGAAGCAATTTTAAACCCGTGGGGGCACAGTACACCAACAGGTTACTGGTACAAATACACTCGTTGGTATGCAAACAAACTTATGGGCTGTCTTGATCCGACATTTAATCCGGACCTCAATTAGTTTGAATGCTTAAAGACTTCAAAAGCTTTACCGGTTGCAACCCTTCCGCGCGGGGTTCTTTCAATCAACCCTATTTGCAAAAGGTACGGCTCATGAACTTCCTCAAGAGTGGATTCTTCCTCGGAAAGCGCGGCGGCCAGGGTTTTAAGCCCCACAGGTCCGCCACCGAAATTTTCAATTAAAACTTTAAGAAATTCTCGGTCTCTATCTGTAAGGCCAAATTCATCAACATCAAGAAGATCAAGTGCTTTTCCGACTGTTTCAATATCAAACTTCAAGTTGTGGACTTGAGCGTAATCTCGGCAACGTTTTAAAAGATAGTTGGCCACCCTGGGGGTTGATCTGCTCCTTTTTGCGATTTCTTTAAGAGAGCTTTCGTGTGGTTCAATTCCCAGTATTTTTGAAGAGCGTTTCAGAATCTGAACAATTTCGTCGTTTGAATAGTATTTAAGGTGAAATACTCCACCTGAGAACCTACTCCTTAGAGGAGATGATATTTTAGAGGTTTGAGTTGTCGCCGCGATTAAAGTAAAAGGTGAAAGCTCTATTTGAAGGACTCTGGCAGATGGGCCTTTCCCCACTATTATGTCAAGCACACCTGATTCCATTGCTGGATACAGCACCTCCTCGATACTTTTGTTTAGTCTGTGTATTTCGTCTATAAAAAGAATGTCTCCTTCTGTAAGGTTTGTTAAAATCGCAGCCAAATCTCCAACTTTTTCTATTGCCGGTCCGGAAGTGATTTTCATCTGAGCATTAAGCTCTTTAGCTATAAGGTGGGCGAGAGTGGTTTTGCCAAGCCCCGGTGGCCCGTAGAAAAGCAGATGCTCGGGAGCATGCCCCCTTTGTTTGGCGGCCGTCAGAAGAATTTTTATATTTTCTTTGATACGAGTTTGACCGATATACTCATCCCAGTTTTGCGGTCGCAGTGTTCTGTCCAGGTTATCTTCTTTGGATAAATTGCTAGAATTTGTTGACATATTTGTAAAAATGTGTTAGTGTTAGGCAATCTTGGTTCTTTAGTTTAAGCGCGCATTATTCTCTAAACGAGGCGCGGGAGACAATGCAAGGACGTGCTGGTTTACGCTGGCGCTATCCTCAGCTAGTCTCCTGATCGTTTAGAGAATAATGCGCGCTTTTTCTTTTTGCAACATAGCACAGCTTACTGAAAATAAAAGAGGACAAACTGTGGAAAATGTGGTCTAAAAAGCAGATTTGTTCCCATACTCTTTTATCAAAAGAGTTTAGGATTGCTTGGGAATAAAAAACCTCGGGAACATTCATTCCCGAGGTGATGAGTAAAGCTCAAACCCTGTGAGCGTGTACCGATCGCCTTGAGGCGATATGTCCGGCGCACTCTCCACGCGACCCGGGGGTGTCCCACCAATCATCCGGGTCTTTGGTTTTTCCTCGACTCTTCACGAATTCCGCCAAAACCTCTTTCTCCCATGAAGGAAGCTTTTTCCATGTAAGAAGTCTCTTGGCTTCTGCCATTAATTCTTTTTTTGTTACAGATTCGGGATTCAAAAAACGTTTGTTTTTTGTTTTTTTCGCCAGAATCACGCGAACTCGTGAGTAATTACACATCTTTTCTCTCTCCCTCTTTTGGTTGCAAACCATATTGATAATAGTCGTTACAGACAAAAAATCAACCTTTTAGTTATCTCATCTGCTCATCAAGATCAACCACACGTGAAAGCTCTTCAAGAGAAGTTACTCCCTCCAAAACTTTTACAATTCCATATTCCGCCATGCGTCTTATTTGTTGAGATTGCGCCGCTCTCCAAATTTCTATCTCAGATGGGTTTTTGCGAACAATTTCACGTACATTTGCATCCATTAAAATTGCCTCAAAAATCGCAACCCTACCTTTGTAGCCTATTCCGTTGCATCTGTCACATCCAACAGGTTCCCAGATAATCTCTCTGTTTGGTGGCAAATCGTCAGGCCTTGGGATGCCGGCAAGAATCCTATCTATAGTTTCTTTATCTTTTCCTTCTGCGACTGTGGCGCGACGACAGAAAGGGCAGAGTTTGCGCGTCAGACGTTGCGCCATTGTAAGTGTTACGGCCGAACCCAAAATTTCCGGATCTATTCCCATGTCAATAAGACGGGGGAAAGTGCCCGCAGCATTGTTTGTGTGCAAAGTTGAGAATACCAGGTGTCCGGTGAGCGCCGCGTGCACCGCAGTTGAGGCAACCTCATGGTCGCGAATCTCGCCGACCATTATAATGTCCGGGTCTTGGCGCAGGATTGCGCGCAATCCGGATGCGAAAGTGTAGTTTTTGCTTATTTGAGTTTGAACAATTCCTTCCAAGTGGTACTCAATCGGGTTTTCAAGAGTTATTATTTTTGTTCCGGGTTTGTTTACTTCACGCAAAAAAGCGTAAAGCGTTGTGGTTTTACCGGATCCGGTAGGACCGGTGTTCAATATCATTCCGTTTGGTTTTCTTATTTCTCTTTTGAAAATCTCCACCAAAAAATCATCCATTCCGAGCTTGTCCAAAGTAAGCATAATCTTCTCGGGGTTCAAAAGACGCATAACCGCCGTCTCACCATAGGCTCCCGGAATGATAGACGACCTTATCTCTATTTCGGTTTTGCCCACCTTTACGCTAAATCTTCCATCTTGAGCAATATTGTTAAGATTTAACTTCATTCCGGATAAAAGCTTTATGCGTGATATCACTTTTTTGTATGTATCAAAATCCATGTCCATTATGTCTGTAAGCACTCCGTCCAAGCGAAAACGCACGCGCACCCCGTCTTCCTCCGGTTCTATGTGAATGTCAGATGCATCAAGGGCCAGACCGCCTCCCAAAAGAATTTCCAAAACCTTGGTAACTTTGTGCACATCTTTTGATTTTGAAACTTCTTTAATTTTTTCTATCAAGTCATCAACACTTTTGAGAGTGTCCATCGTTTTTTGTATTTCATCGTTGGCAATATGCAAAATTCCTCCCTCTGTTGCGCTTGCATGCGAGAGGTCACCATAGTGCTCCCACGCATGCTCCAAAGAAGCCGTAGATGCTATGAATTTTCTAACCAAATAACCCAATCTTTCCAAATTTTGTATTTCCATTAAAGAATCCGCCCTGTTTGGAGCACGCATGGCAACAAAAAGTTTTTTTCCTATTTTTTTAAACGGGGCTATCTCGGCAGATCGCGCTCTCTCTTCCGGGACAAGACGCAAAGCATCCGTGTCTATTGAAATTCTTGTGAGATCAACATATGAGACACCGTATTTTGGCGCCAGGGCTTTTGCAAGTTCCTCCTCTTCTTTTTGGTATAGATCTTGGAGTTTTTCTTGCTGTTTTTTGTCGTCAAAAGTGACCATGGATATATTGTAGCACGTGGAGCTTTCGTATAATATGTTGATATGAAAAAGAGAGTGGAAAAACAAGAGCTTGAAAACATTGCATTAGAAATTATTTCTTTTTTAAAACAGAAAGAGATAAACACGGTCGCCTTATTTGGTGATTTGGGTGCCGGAAAAACCTCTTTTGTACAAGCTGTTGGCAAAATTTTGCAAGTTGAAGATAAGATTTTGAGCCCCACATTTAACATTTTTAAAATCTACGACATAGCAAACGATGCATTGCCTTGGAGCAGACTCTATCATATAGATGCTTACCGTATAGAGGAGGGTTCAGCAGATTCTTTGGGGTTTAAAGAAATTTTTTCAAACAAGGACAATCTTGTTTTTATAGAATGGCCGGAGAATCTGAGAGAGTTTTTACCTGAGAAGATGCTAAAGATAAAACTGAAAACCATAGATGAGAATACGAGAGAATTTTCTTTAAGTTTGTAAGGGTGCACTTGCGTGCTATTATGTTTTTATGAGTAAAAAGCGCCTCGTTTTGTTGGATACGCACGCGATAATACACCGCGCTTATCATGCGCTTCCAAACTTTCATACCAGCAGTGGAGAGCCCACCGGAGCACTTTTTGGTGTGGTAAGCATGATTTTAAATATCCTCAAAGACTTGAAGCCTTATGATATAGCTGCAACATATGACCTTCCCAAGCCGACATACAGACACGAACTTTATGAGAAATACAAAGCGACACGCAAAAAAGCCGAAGATGATCTGATTGAACAGATAAACAAATCAAGAGAACTACTTGATGCGTTAAGTATTCCCATCTATCAAGCGGAAGGATTTGAAGCCGATGATATATTGGGTACTCTTGCCAATTCACTTAAAAAAAGCGGTGATTTTGACGAAATTATCATTGCCTCCGGAGATATGGACACACTACAGTTGGTAGACGACAGAAAGGTGATGGTCTACACCTTAAAAAGAACACTAAAGGATACAGTTTTATATGACCAGAAAGCGGTGGTTGCGCGCTTCGGTTTCTTGCCACTTTTTTTGCCGGATTTTAAAGGTCTCTGTGGAGACAAATCGGACAATATCCCGGGGGTTGTTGGTGTTGGCGAAAAAACGGCGCAAAAGTTGGTCTCCGAGTTTGGAGATTTGGACAATATTTACAAAGCTCTTGAGAGTGACGACAGCAGGCTTGCAAAACTGAAAATAACACCTCGGATTAAAAATTTATTGTTGGAGCATAAACAAGAAGCTTATTTTTCAAAAATGCTTGCAACCATAAGAGTTGACGCTCCGGTAACATTTGAAAAACAAAAGAAAAAATGGAGTGAGAGGGTTGATATAGAAAAAGCGGAGCAGATTTTTTTGCGCTTTGAATTTAGAAGGCCGGCTCAGACCTTGAAAGAGCTTTTGGGTTTGGAACAAGGCAAAAAACAGGAGAGCAAAGAAGAGGTGGACGAGAAGCTCTTGGTAGAGGCCAAAATAAAACTGTGGCTTTTGCGTTCGGATTTTACCGATCCTTCATATGAAGATATTTTAAGCTTTACAAAAGAGAAAACACTTAAAAAAGCACTTACTGTTTTAGATTCAAAGATTAAAGATTCGGGATTGCAGTTTGTTTGGGACAAAATTGAAAAACCGCTTATACCGGTGATAGAACACATGAATGACGTTGGTGTATTGATAGATAAAGATTTTTTTGAAAAGCTGTCTGTTGAATTCTCAGGACGATTGGCAAAACTTGAAAAGAAAATTTTTAAAGAAGCCGGAGAAGAGTTTAACTTAAGATCTCCCAAACAGCTTTCGGAGGTTTTGTTTGTCAAAATGGGACTCAAACCCCCAAGAGGTAAAAAAACCCAAACCGGACAAATCTCAACCTCGGAGGAGGTGTTGGAAAAAATAAAAGAACAGCACAATATAGTTGATCTTATCTTGAAATACAGAGAGTTGCACAAGCTTTTTTCAACGTATGTACAGCCGATACCGAAAATGGTTGATGAAAACGGAAGATTGCACACCGAATTTGTCCAAACCGGAACCACAACCGGCAGGCTCTCAAGCAGGAATCCGAACCTGCAGAATATTCCGGTTAAAACAGAAGAGGGAAAGCGAATAAGAGAAGGATTTGTGGCGCAAAAAGGGTATAAACTTCTATCTCTTGATTATTCGCAAATTGAATTGAGGATTGCCGCTATTTTATCGGGAGACAAAAACTTAAAGGAAATTTTTGTCTCGGGGGGCGATATACACACGGCGGTCGCCTCGCGAGTTTTTCATGTAAAAGAAGAGGAGGTAACTCCGGCTATGCGAAGGCGCGCAAAAGTGATAAATTTTGGAATTCTGTACGGAATGGGCATAACATCTTTGAGAAAAAATTTGGGGGAGGAAACAACTCTGCAGGAGGCAAGAGAGTATTTGGATTCATATTTCACTCATTTTTCAGGACTTGCGCAGTGGATAAAAGAGACCAAACAAGTTGCACACGAGAGAGGTTATACGGAAACTCTTTTTGGCAGAAAAAGATATTTTGAAGGGATAAACTCAAATATTCCTTATATAAAAGCGGCCGCAGAGAGAATGGCGATAAACGCGCCCATTCAAGGAACTCAGGCGGATATTATAAAAATGGCCATGTCAAAATCTTTTGATTTGATAAACAAAAAATACGACACGGCACGCATTAAGCTTATCTTACAAGTTCATGACGAAATTATTTTTGAGGTTAAAAAAGAGTTAACCGTTTCATTTGCCGGAGAGGTCAAAAAAATAATGGAGGGTATTTTGCCCAAGGCAAAAGCCCGCGGAGTGCCGATAAAAGTTAACGCAAAAACGGGGGATAACTGGGGTGCGCTTGAGAATATTGATGATATAATTTAGTCAAATAACAAAAGCGTATGAAATACAAAATTTTTACAATAACTTTTTTGTTTACCGCTTTGTTTACTTTCTCAATTGCGCAAGCTGAGAACCCGGTAACTGATTTTCTGTTTGGAAACACCGGTCTTGTCTATGATATGGACAGTCAACCCATCTATCAAACAGATAGCGGTGAAGGCGAAAGCTGGTTTGGCAGTGGCTTTTTAAACTTTTTGTCTGATTTGTTTTCAAATTCCACATCTGAATCCGGCACATCCGACGACGCTCAAAGCGGTGACTGGGACATAAACTCTCAAACCTATGAAAACAATACAGAGATTGTTGATCCCGTACTGACATGTTTGCCAAATGTTGTTGAAGAAAGTGAACCGTTTTTGGTTTTGTGGCAATGCCAGGACGCTTCTGATTCGGCTTCATTGACTGTCTTGGGAGAGCAAAGGAATGTCGGCTCGTCCGGCGTTTCGGTGGAGAGCATACTCCAGGCAACAGATTCAAAACCGCGCTCGTTTCAAGTGAGCCTTGCCTGCTCAAGTGGCGCGCAAGCTTTTTGTGACATGAGTGTAATTTATCCTGAAATATCACTTGTTGCAGACGGGAGTGTGCAAACCGGTGATACGGCAAGTATTCAGTGGAGTACAACCGACATGACAACGTGTGTACTCACTTCCGATGATGAAAATTATGCCGATTGGAGACGAGTTGGAACTGAAGGGTCTGTGGTTTCACACAAAATAACACAAGATACGACATTTAAATTGACTTGCACGACAAAAACCGGATTAATTAAAACCAAAGAGGTAACGGTTGAAGAGCTGTAACATGCTGTATTGTTTTTTAGGCGATGACCCAAAGATAAGACAAAAAGCTTTTAGTTTGTCGGAGGCATTGCGAAAAAAAAGAGAAAATGCCGCATTTTTGAAAGTTTCCGAGAACGATGATTTTAATTTTGATGAAATATTAAATTCTCAAGGTCTGTTTTATGATAAATACATAGTCTTTTTTGATAATCTTCAGAGAGATTTTACCGAAAGCGAGAT
>JALWJR010000029.1 GCA_026996985.1 Candidatus Kaiserbacteria bacterium | reverse complement strand
TCGCGCGGTACGTTCGGCAAGTTCGCTTTTCTGTTCTTCCGCTTCGTTTTTTAGTTTTACAAACTCGTCAAGATTTTTATTTAAATTCAATTCAATTGCCGAGTAATTGTTTAGGTCATCAAAAAAATCGGAAATTTTCGGACGCATGAAAAACACTTCAATAAGGGAGTAATCATCAAGTCTGGATTTTGTTTTCAAAAGCTCTGCCAGAGTTTTTTTGGCTTTTGTTATTTCTTCTTCCAGTTGTTTTATTTTTTCGGTTTGGGTGGCGATGCTGTTTTTAAGGCGGTAAATTTGAATGTTGCGAGCCCTTATCTGAGCTTTGGTTTTGTTAATCTGCGCTTGTAAAATGGCAATATCCCTTGATATTGAAGCGGTTTCTTTCTTTTTTTCATTGAGAATTTGTTTTCCTTGTTCAATTTCAAGTGTGCAAGCATCGAAAATTTCTTTCAATTCCTGGTCTGTGTAAGCGTCAAGATTCTCTATTTCTTTGCACTCTACAGCTTCCGATAAATTTAAAAAGGTAAAAAATATCAAAGAAGCCAATATAAATGTTGTAGCTCTTTTAAGCATGATATCTCCTATTGTAATACGTTTTGTCGAGTTTAGAAGTTGCGTAAAGTTGTTTTTTGGGTATAATTGCGAATTATGAAAAAAGAAATACATCCGCAGAATTACCGACAAGTTATTTTTGTTGACAATGCTTCCGGAGCGAAGTTTTTGCTGTATTCAACAATAGAAACTACGGAAACCGGAGTATGGGAAGACGGAAAAGAGTATCCGCTTTATACCGTTGAGGTTTCAAGCGCATCACATCCGGCCTACACCGGAGAAAAACGCACCATAGACTCGGCCGGACGTGTTGAGAAGTTTAAAGCACGTATG
Organism: Candidatus Kaiserbacteria bacterium; assembly: GCA_026996985.1. Lineage (GTDB taxonomy): Bacteria > Patescibacteriota > Minisyncoccia > Phycocordibacterales > UBA2100 > S143-145. The sequence goes on along the minus strand of JALWJR010000029.1, from coordinate 4,496 downwards.
GAAGCGGCTAAAAAAGCGCAAGCGAAAAGCGCTTAACATGAGTGAAGATAACAAAACTTTTAATATTGATGAGTACGCTGACAACAATCAGTGCGCTTTTTTGGTGCAACAGTACAAAGACCTGCAGAAAAAAGAACAAGAAACCAAACAGCTTGCGCAATCCGACCCCGAGATGAAAGAGCTTGCGCTTGAGGATTTAAAAGCCATAGAAGAGGCTAAACTTGGAATACAATATCAAATAGAAGAAATAATAAAATCTCAAAAAGAAGAGGAAAAATACCCCAGCGAGATAGTGCTTGAAGTTCGCGCCGGAGCCGGTGGAGACGAGGCCGCTTTGTTTGCAAGGCAACTTGCAGAGATGTACCTTAAATACGCAGAGAAAAAAGGGTGGCAATTTAGAAAATTGGACAGTTCAGAAAATGATCTTGGCGGGTACAAAGAAGCAAGTTTTGAGATAAAGGGCGAGGGTGTGTATAAAACTTTAATGTTTGAGACGGGAGTACACAGAGTGCAAAGAGTGCCCGTTACCGAAAAACAAGGAAGAATTCATACAAGCACCGCAGCGATTGCCATTTTGCCGGTTTATAAAAAAACCACAATAGAGATAAAGCCGGAGGATCTGGAGATAGATTTTTCAAGATCGGGAGGAAAAGGAGGACAAAATGTCAATAAAGTTGAAACGGCTGTCAGACTGACTCACAAACCCACAGGGTTGGTCGTTCGTTGCACCGCGGAACGCTCTCAACAGAAAAACAGAGAAAAAGCGTTGGCAATTTTAAAATCTCGCCTGCAACAGTTAAAAGATGAACAAGAGGCGCAAAAAATTGCCGGACAAAGAGCGCAACAAGTTGGAACAATGGACAGAAGCGAGAAAATACGAACATATAATTTCCCGCAAGACAGAATTACAGATCATCGCATTAAAAAAAGCTGGTCCGGAATTGAAAAAGTTTTGCAAGGAAATATTGATGAGATTATCTCTGAAGTTTCAGATGAACTTTAAAATCCTAACGGCTTATCTTGCATTTGATATTTTGAGTGATACCTTAAATATAAGGTTATCAGAGTAAATTTTATCTATGGGTATGTTTAAATTTGCTTACAGCTACATAAAGGCGGTTGCGCAAAAAATAACCGGCGGATTCTTTTTTACCGCTGTGGCAACCACAATTGTTTTGGTCGCTTTTGTTTATTTTGCTTTTCGCGACACCACTCTCTACAGGCTTGATGCAATATCGCTATGGCAGGAGACTCAAAATCCGACAATAAAATTTTCCGTTTACATGTCCGACAAAGACACTTGGACTGCAGTCAATCCCTTAAACAAAGAAAAAATTACAGTTGGGGAATTGGCTCTTGATGGAGAAAATTTTAATCCCGATGTGGCAAGTACAAGAACAAAAGCCTTGGCGGTTTGGGAGAATAAAAAAGGAAACGAAAAAGAAATAGCTTATTCATTCTGGAGAGCGGAGGATTTTAAAGACAAAAATACCGGCTGGAGCAAGCCCGAGTTGTTTGTTTTACCGGGAGAGGATTCAAACCCCACAGTACAAATGCGCTCAGAAAAAGATGCCATTGTTGTTTGGGTGCACAACAGGTGGCAAATTTTCTATTCTTTATGGAACGGTGAAAAATGGAGCAAACCGACCAAAATTAAAGTGCCATACTACAGAAGAGCTGTTAGCTCCTTGCAGTTGTCTGAAATGTTTGATAAAAGCTCGCCTTATACTTTAACCTTCCTTTTGGACAATACACCCGCGGTTGCAGTGTTTGATGGTAAAAACTGGACGGTTGAGAAAGTGGAAAATCCGGGATTGTTTTTGCAATATGATAAAGAGGCGAAAACAGACTCTTCAATCGTAAAGACCAAAAAAGAAATGCACAGTGTGTACTCGTGGGGTGGTAAATCTGTCAGATACTTGAAAATGACACTTGATACAAAACAAGATACAAAGAAAGACTACACAGGATACAAATTTGCAAGATTAAGCGCAAAAAACTCCTCATTGTATTTGTTGGCGCAAAATGGTAAGGGGCAGTTGGATGATGTACTTTTGCAAAAAACAATAGCAACTTCCTCACAGTCTTTTGATGTGACCGCGCTTTACTCTGCAGATGACAAGCAAGCAATTTCGGTTTGGGCAAGCAAAGATGGCGGTGTGTACTACTCGGTTTTTTCAGTTGATACGCAAAAATGGTCCAAACCCGCTTTGGTTGATGAAAATTACAAAACAGCTATCTCTGAAATCAAAATCACGCCTCTGGAAGTGATTGTTAAAAAGAAAGAGAAGATAGTCAAAGAAGAAGTCAGGCCGTTTATCTCAGAGGAGTATTGCGGTGACGGTAAATTAAATGCGACTTTGGGTGAGGAGTGCGAAGACGGGGTTGCCTGCAAAGGCAAAAATCAAATTTGCGATTGGGAGATTTGGAATGGGGCCAGCAAGCAAATGAGGAAGAAAATGTTTCCACCGCTTTGTGAGTGTATCGCTTTTGATGAAGACGGCATTGATAAAGGAGGAGGTGACGGTTCGCAAAAAGGCACGGACGGTAATCCTGTAATACCAAAAGACGGACAAGAAAGAGACGGGCAAAAGAAAAATCCGTTTGAAGGTTGGTTTAAAAAAGATAAAAGCTCGGCCGAGTTGTGGTATGGTCCGGCTTGCGGGTTTGATTCATTTCAAATTCTTGAAAAAGGTGATGAGGATATGCGAGTAAAACTTCTTCCCGCATCGCAAACCGGAAGCGAGTATCAATTTTCAAAAACGGGAGCCAATTCTTGGTCGGTGGTCAGCGACACCGGTACCATCGCGATTTTTCCGGGAGCAAAACAGAATCAGCAACCGCAAGCGGTGGTTCTTCTGAAGTTCTCGAGTGACTCCGTAACCTTTACAGGTGTTGACCCGACAAGCGGATTTCAGTATTGCACCGGAGTTTTTTCAAAAAACGCTCCGCCGGCTTCTTATAAGGGAAATCTGGTTCCCGCCCCGGCGCGATAGAATTGTTTTTCAAAGGGATTGGGGTGATTGTGGACCGTACCGGACTTGAACCGGTGACCTCGCCCATGCCATGGGCGCGCTCTACCAGCTGAGCTAACGGCCCTTTTTGGGATATTGTATATATAAAATAGTTAAAAACAAGAACGAGGCAATGAGTTTTTTGTGGATTTAGTTTAAGTTTTGTGCTATAGTGTCGCGACAAGCGCCAATATGTCGCTTGCATTAGCAAATAACGTATCATTTATGAGTGATAATTTGATTAAACAAATGTTTGAAGCGGGAGCGCATTTTGGATACAAGCGTTCACGCAGGCATCCGTCCGTTAAGCCGTTTTTGTTTGGAAACAGAGACGGACTGGATATTATAGATTTGGAAAAAACGGAAAAACAGCTTATCGCAGCGAAAAAAGCGATAGCCGAGGCAAGACTTTCCGGAAAACCCATTTTGTTTGTGGGAAGTAAGCATGAAGTGAGAAACTTGGTAAAGAAAGCGGCTGAAATGCTTGATCAACCTTACGTTGTTGGAAGGTGGATAGGAGGAACTCTCACAAACTTTTCAGAAATAAGAAAAAGAGTTGAAAGACTGCTACAGCTTCAAAACGATAAAGAAAAAGGAGTTTTTGAAAAATACACCAAAAAAGAAAGAGTTTTGTTTGACAGAGAAATCAACAGACTTCAAGAGATGTTTGGCGGACTGGTAAAAATGGAGGAGTTGCCGTCGCTTTTGGTTATTGTTGATTCTTGCCATGAGCATACGGCAACAAAAGAGGCAAACCAAATGAACATTCCGATTGTCGCTTTATCCAGCACAGACTGTGATATAACCAATGTTAACTATCCTGTAGTTGCAAATGATTCCGCCGTAAAATCAGTTGAATTTTTTGTAAATCAATTTGTAAACGCTTTTTCAGAAGCGCAAAATAAAAAAGAAGAAAAATAATTTCTGTTAAATTTATTAGATAACAAGCCACTATGGTATCAATAGAAGAGATAAAAAAATTAAGAGATGAAACCGGTGTTTCAATTATGCAATGCAAGAAGGCTCTTGAAGAGGTCGGAGGTGACCTTGAGAAGGCCAAAGTTATGTTGCGCAAGATAAGTGCGCAGGTTGCCGAAAAAAAGGCGGATAGAGATTTGGGAGCCGGCGTTGTTCAAGCTTATGTTCACTCCAACAAAACGGTTGCCGGTGTTGCGGTTTTGGCTTGCGAGACCGATTTTGTCGCAAAAAATGAAGAGTTTGTACAACTCGCTTATGATCTGGCAATGCATGTTGCCGCGATGGCGCCTCAATTTCTCTCTGACACGGACGTTTCAGAAGAGGACATAAAATCGGCAAAAGAAGTTTTTGAAGAAGAAGCAAAAGACAAACCGGAAGACATAAGAGAAAAAATAGTTGAAGGAAAAATGAAATCTTTCTTAAAAGAGAAAGTTATGCTTCAACAGCCGTTTCTGAAAGATGACTCCAAAACGGTGGAAGAGATAATAAAAGAAGCCACACAAA
>JALWJR010000028.1 GCA_026996985.1 Candidatus Kaiserbacteria bacterium | reverse complement strand
TTTATATACTTACAGTCAAGAGCAAAATAAACATTTTAAACTTATCTAATCTCAAAAACCAATGTAACGGTTGATTTTATTTTACTCTCCCCCGTCGGCAATTCCGGAATCACAGCATCGGCTACTTCATCAAAAGCTGTGAGCTTTTTTGTACGAGCCATAAATGCTATGGGCTGATTGCTTTGCTCGGTAAATGACACAATACGAACCAAATCAACGCCCAAATCTTTTGCCAACCGTGCCGCTTCTTTTTTGGCATTCTCTATAGCCTCACTTCTTGCTTGCCTTTCCAGCTCTTTTTTGTTTTCAACTTCAAAAGAAAGAGAAGAGATGTTGTCAACTTGAAGCTCTGCCACCTTTGAGAGTATGTCACCGGCTTTTTGAATATCTCTTACTTTAACCTTGATGGTTTGAGAAACTCTATATCCTGTCTGCACCCTTTTTGAATCGCAATAATCATACGTTGACAAATTACAATCTCTTTTCCATTCATACTGTGGGTAGAGATTATAATTTAGGGTTTTTATGTCTTTCTCTTCAACTCCTTCACTTTTTAAAGAGGAAATTATATCGTTAATTGCCTTAGCCGCTTTGTTTTTTGCCTCTTTTGCCGTTTGGGCTTCTTTGTTTACAGAAACGGTAAAAACTGCAATATTCGGAGTTGCCAGAACTTCAGCCTCTCCGGTAACAGATATTGTGTTTGTAGCTTCAATTCCCGCTCCGATGTATTGATATTTTTTAAATACGGTTAAAGTCATACCGGTTATAAACAATAAAAACATAAAAACGGTGGCGATGATCAAATTTTGCATGAATTTATTTTCCAAAATATTCATGGTTGTTGATTATTGATTAAATACAATTTAAGTATAACATCTTTTCCGACTACGCGGGCCTGCCCGCATCATGCGTGCATGGTGTGGGGCACCTCTTTTCGAGATCCCACATTCGCCGGCAATTGTAAAAACCAAAACACGCTTGTGTTTTGGCTTAACAATTGCTGGGCGACTGGTGGGACTCGGCGACCGGTACTAAGTGTTTTGCCTCGTTAAACTCGGCAAAAGCACTAAGTACCCCCTGCCCGGACGGCGCGCTCCGCAAAGACACACCTGTGTCTTTGCGGGCTTCGCGCGCGCCTCTTTTCGAGATCCCACATTCGCCGGCAATTGTAAAAACCAAAACACGCTTGTGTTTTGGCTTAACAATTGCTGGGCGACTGGTGGGACTCGAACCCACGACCACTCGGACCACAACCGAGGGCTCTACCAACTGAGCTACAGCCGCCATCTGGCAGATCGCATCTATAAGCCGGATTCTGTACCGAATCTTTGCGCCAAAAGACTCAGCGATGGTCATTTATCTGGGACGACTGTTACCAGTCGCCTCTTGCGGCTCTCCGAGCTTATACTAAATGTATGGGCTCGGCACGGCCTTGCACGCAGGTAAGGATTTAGCCGTTTCACCTCTTAGGTTTCCCTAAGAGCTAACCCCAAAAGGGCCCTGAAAGTGTTTCCACTTTCAGCGTCTCTGTTCGCACCTCTCGGGTTGCCCCGGACGGGTGTTACCCGCTACCTTTCTCCCCCCACCACTTTTGTACCGTAAACCATTAATTTGCAATTTGGCTTGTCAACACTTTACTATTTACCGCCACAGGTTTAAAGCACAAAAGTGGTGGGGGGGCGTGTCCGGACTTTCCTCCCCCCACCACTTTTGTACCGTAAACCATTAATTTGCAATTTGGCTTGTCAACACTTTACTATTTACCGCCACAGGTTTAAAGCACAAAAGTGGTGGGGGGCGACCATCCGATGCGACCGGTAGGATTATAAAACAAAAAATGCACTTTGTACAGAAAAAGTCGTTTAAAAATTACTTATAATCCGGCGCATCTTCATCTATTCCCCTTTGGTAGTTTGCAAAACGAGCCAGGGCGTAGAGAATACTGGAAAAACGATTTAGATAAGCCAAAGTATCGGGAGAGATTTTATACCCCGATTCAAAAACGGCAACCACCTTTCTCTCAGCTCTGCGAGCTATTGTGCGAGCAAAATCAAATCTGGCGGAAAGTTCGGTTCCACCGGAGATAAAAAAAGTGTTAATTGGCGGAAGTTTACTGTCTATTTGCTCTATTATTTTCTCCAATTTTTCAACTTTTTGCTTTGATATGCTTTTGTCTGCTCCCGCAAGCTCGGCTTGAATTATAAACAAATCATCTTGAAGCTCGTGTACTATGTGTGACACTTTGCGACTACCAACGCGAAAACTGTCAGCTCTTGACTGAACCTTGCAAAGCCCCAAATAAGAATTAAGTTCGTCCAGAGTGCCAAGCGCATCAAAAACGGTAGAGTTTTTGCTTAACCTTTTGTTTGATTCAAACAGAGCACTTGTGCCACTATCCCCTTTTCCGGTATACAAACCCATGCTTTTATACTACACAAAAATCCCCGGCGCGCAACGCGCGCCGGGGATGCTGTCAGCTCACTTCACCACCTTGAGGGTTTTCTTTAGCCCGGCAACAGACTGTTCAATCCGGTGCCGTTCCCAATCCTCAAAAGAGGTGAACTCCACTCCCTCTTGCTCAGCCTGCTTGACCCACTCGTCATAGAGTAGACAGTCAAGCCGGTCTTCCTGAGCCACAATCACATACTTGGGATTGCCTTTGTTTTGCAGTACAATCCCGAGTAAATCTCCTTCCCAGAGAAGTACGAGGGAGTCGGTGTGGGAGGTTTCTGCAGGAGACCCATCCTTTCTCTGCATACTTCTTGTGTCTTTTGCAGAGAGAAGAATGCGACTCCTTTTTTCATTCTTGACAAACCACACACGGCCGTGCGCGTCAGGATACGCGCGCATGCCGGTAAAAACGCGGACAAGGTAACCCGTATGCTTACTCGCCTTGTTGGGGTAAGCGAGCATCGGATTTCCCGATTCTTTATCCTTGATGGGAAATGCACAAAGGATTTTCCCATCGGGGCCGAAAAGTGGCGGGTTGCCATTCAGTACCCCCACCACTTTCTTTCTACCCAATACCACCCTCCTTCCTTCTGAGAAGGAGTCAGTATCAATACCGAGAGTCAGCTCGCCGGCGACAAACTGGAAAACTTGCATTTTACTTCTCCTTTTAAGGTGCAGTTGAACCGTGGCTTACCACAAGCCACGAAGACACAATAAAATAAAAAAGTATTTTGTCAAGTACGTACCTGCCAGAAATCTGTATTAAATACGCACTTTTATTATATTTTGAGTGTTACATTTTTTATTTCTGATTTGATTTTGTGTTTTTTATTTAATGATTAGTTTTATGAAGATAAATTTTTAAAGATTCTATCAAATAATTGCCTCTTTATATTACCATGTGTTTTTATTGATTTTTCACGTTTTCTGGCAGTATCTTCTAAAAGATAAGCTTCATAATACACTAACTTCCAAGGACGTTTTGATCTCGTAGATTTTACTTTACCATCATTATGCTCTTTTATTCTTCTTTTCAAATCTGTTGTACTTCCTGTGTATGTGGAACCATCTTTCTTAGATTGCAAAATATAAACATAACTAAACATATCTTCAATTTTTTATGCCCAGGGCGCCCCTGACAACAGATTTTGTTTCCTTAAAATTTCAGTTTAAAATTTTAAGGTTTTTACATATAAACATTATACTTTTTTGCTTGAAGATTGACCACTCTAATATCAAATTGCAACACTAGATTACACAACAAAATCTGTTGCAGGGGCATTGGTGCCCTGGCACTAGATGTCGCTAAATGGGAATATGGTTTCGTGCGTGAATTACTAATAATAACAATATCTTGATATTGTATCTGAACTGCTCAACTCTTTAATATATTTAAACCATATTCCCATCAAGCCCTACATTTTGTAGGGCTTGATATAGCGACACCTAGTGCCCAGGGCGGGACTCGGCGTCAGCTCACTAAACTCACTTCGTCGCTTTGCTCCTCGTTCGTTAAGTGGCTCCTGCCCGGGCTCGCATCGTGCTCGCTTTGCTCGCACATCGCTCCGCCTTTCGAGATCCCGACGCAGAGCAAAGCAGTTTGCTCTGCTCCCTGTGCACCGCACTCCACTTCGTTTCGCTTGTGCCCAGGGCGGGACTCGAACCCGCACGCACGGAGTGCCACGGCCCTCAACCGTGTGTGTATACCAGTTCCACCACCTGGGCAAGTTGCTCTAGTATATAAAATTTATTCGTTAAACTCAAATTAAAAACCCGGACTCTCCCGGGTTTTTGTTTACTTCTCTGCAGATTCTTTTTCTTCTTGAGATGGAGTTTCTTCCGTCTGTTCAGGTTGAGTTTGCTCTTCATTTTGGGAGTTTTCTGCTTCCTGAGACTGTTTTTCCGCTTCTTCCCGAGCTTTTTGCTCTTCTTCTCTTTTTCTTGCCTCCTCTTCCGCTCTTTTTCTCTCTTCTTCAAGTTCGGCTGCGCCTTTTGTTGCTATTGATACAACAGTGGTTTTACGCAATATACGACGCAACTCCTTGGCAACTTTTTCACGTATAAAGTAAAGTTTACTCTTCCTTACGCGAGCGCGTTTTGTTATTTCTATCTTGTCTATTGATGGTGAATAAAGTGGAAAAATCTTCTCCACTCCCACTCCGCTTGCCACTTTTCTTACGGTAAAAGTAGCACCGGGCTCAGTCCCGTGTTTTGTGGCTATCACCAAACCTTCAAACGGCTGTAGGCGTGTTTTGCCCTTCTCTTCTATTTTTATCCATACACGAACCGTATCCCCGGCTTTAATGCCAAGCTCGGCACGCTCTTTCATATCTACCGGACTTATTTGTATACTCATAGTGGCAACACTTTAGCATAAGATTTAAAAAATGCAAAACAATTTTTCTCTGATAAAATCTTCGCAATATTACAAGGTTTGACCTTGTAAAGGTCCATTATGTTTAAAATTTTTAAGCGCATTTTGAAAATCTGAAGGTAGTCGGCTTTCAAAATACACTTCCTTGCCTGCCAAATCGGTAAACTTCAAAGAAAATGCGTGCAGAGCTAAACGTTCAAAACCAAAGAAACATTCTCTTTTGGGGGCATACAGTTTATCACACACAATCGGGTGATGTACCGCTTTCAGATGCACCCTCAACTGGTGTGTTCTTCCGGTTTTGGGGTATAAATTAACAAAAGCAAACCCGTCTGCTCCTTTGCCGATTTGCTCAATTACTCTAACCGAGGTTTGCGCATTTCTTTTTTTACCACGCGCGCCCGGTTGCGCCGAAAACCGCCTGAAGTCTTTCGGGCTTCTGCCTATCGGTTTGTCAATTTGAAAAAAATCCTCTTTAAAGGTGCCGTATACAAAAGCTTTATAGGTTTTTTTAACTTGCCTGTTTTGAAACTGCTCCTTCAAGCGAAAAAACATCTCAGATGTTTTGGCAATAACCAAGATTCCGCTGGTCTCTTTATCAAGTCTGTGGACAATACCGGGGCGCTCTATTCTTTCACCTTTCGGGGTTATCCATGGCTCTCCAACTTCTTTTAGTTGAGGGTAGTTATCGACTATCCAATGGGCAAGGGTGTATTCTTGAGTTTTGCCGTCCGGATGAACCGATATACCGGAAGGTTTGTTCAAAATTAAAAAATCCTTTTCTTCTTTAATTATTTCAACGTCCACGTCTTCTTTGTCTGGTTTCATATTGTTTTAAAATATCGTCAAAATCTTGCTCTGTAAAGTCGGGCCAGTATTTGTCCAAAAAGAAAAGTTCGCTGTACGCAATACTCCAGAGCAAAAAATTTGACAACCTTTTCTCTCCTCCGGTTCTTATCACAATATCCGGATCCGGCATCTCGGCTGTCCAGAGAAATTTTTTAAAATCTTCTTCGGTCTTAGCATGCGCCCCGGATGAGCAGACTTTTTCAATCGCTTCTAAAATCTCTGCTCTGCCACCGTATGAAAGCGCCACCCAAAATGTCATTTTTGTGTTGTTTTTTGTCTTCTCTTCCGCCTCTTGTATCAGTTTTTGTATCTCGGGAGAAAAACGACTCTTTTGTCCTATTACTCTTATTTTTATATTTTCTCCGGAGAGTCTGTTTACATATTTTTTAAAGAAAAGTTTAAATAAGTCCATCAAGTAAGTTACCTCTTCCTCACTTCTGTTCCAATTCTCGGTTGAGAAAGCGTAAACCACCAAGTGAGGCACCTTCTCGCCGGCATGCAAAACTACGGGAAGTAGCGCATCATGCAACCCTTTTTTATGCCCTTCAAATGTACTCAACCCTTTCTCTTTTGCCCAACGTCTGTTTCCATCTAAAATTATTCCAACGCAATTTACCATCCTGACAATGATAACAAATTTAAAACTCTTGACAAAGAAAAAAAGATTACTAATATAAATTCAGTTCCTTCAACGGGGCTCCCCATTGGGCACTCCCGCACCCTCCCCTGATCCCCCAGCACGGGGCGGGGGTGGTCGCGAAATTGCGACAGCCCCGACCAGAGATTTGCTCCCCCTCGGACTCAGGCTTAGCCTCCCGAGGGGGTTATTTGTTGACAGGAGTTTTGCTTTTGATATATTTAATGCACGGGCGATTAGCTCAGTTGGCTAGAGCGTCCGCCTTACAAGCGGAAGGTCGTTGGTTCGAGCCCAACATCGCCCACACCATACGTACCAATTCGTATACATAATAAAAAGTAAAGCGCTGTGAATGATATCGTAGAGAAAGTGGGTAATGATGCAGTGTAGTATGGTGCGGGCAGGCCCACACCACGCACGATGCATGTTGGTCTGCATCGCAACGAACATATAACTTATCACAAAACGCCCTCTCGCGTTAGCGAGAGGGCGTGTATCGTTACAGGCTTGCAAAAACGAGCGAGGCATTGGCGCCACCGAAGCCGAACGAATTTGACATAACGGTGCGCAATTTGGCATCATGGCTTTCAAATATAAGCCTTTTTTGCACCACCTCCGGTAAAGCGGGATCCGGATTCAAATTTGCTGTTCCGGCTACAAAACCATGGTGCAACATGAGCAAAGTGTAGATAACCTCACAGGCCCCAGCCGCACCAAGCGCGTGACCGGTGAGAGATTTGGTTGATGAGATAAGAGGCACTTCAAAACCGAAAGTGCGAGCCACCGCTTCAGCCTCTTTTAGGTCACCTTTCGGTGTGCCGGTGCCATGCGCGTTGAGGTAGTCAACCTCAAGCGGCTCGCCACGGACAGGTATACCACCCAAAGTGGTAAGTGCCTGAACCATGGCGCGTATTGCACCTTCGCCAGAGGGCTCTACCATGGAGTACCCATCGGATGTTGCACCATAGCCGACAACTTCCGCATAAATGCGCGCTCCGCGCTTGACCGCATGTGCATACTCCTCAAGCACGAGAAATCCGGCACCTTCGCCTTCCACAAAACCATCGCGCTCAACTGAAAATGGACGCGATGCACTCTTAGGTTTATCATTAAAAGAGGTGGAAAGCGCTCTCATTGCATCAAAACCCATCGCTTTGCTGATGTGCGCGTCTTCTGCCCCACCGGCAAATGCGATATTTGCGCGTCCGGTGGCAACCATAATCGCCGCCTCACCTATTGCGTGCGCAGAAGAGGCGCAAGCAGATGAGACGGCAAAAGATGCGCCATTCAGGTTATAGTCCACCGCGATCAAAGCCGAGAGTCCGGAGTTCATTGTGGGAACCACGGAAAACGGGCCTATCTTTTTAGGGCTTCCTTGTTCGTTTAAAATATCCCACGCGCGACATTGGTCTTGCGTTGAGGGACCTCCTTGAGCGGCAACAAGTGCAATATCCGGACGCTCTGCAATCTTCTCACGAGCCAGGTTGGCATCACAAACGGCTCTGTCAAAAGCTGCAAGCCCCAAAAGGAGCTGTTTGCCAATCCCAGCAAAACGCAGGCGCCTCCTTCCAACTTCATAACGCAAAGGTTTCTCATCAACAGGAGCCCACACTTGGCTTTTAAAGCCGGCGCGAGCATAGTCTTCCGAGAAAACAACACCGCTTTTCTGTGCGCGCAAGTTAGCGACAATCTCCTCCGAAGAGTTGCCCAAAGGTGTGACCGCGCCCATACCGGTGACAACAACTCGCCTCAAGTTAACGGTGTGCATTTTTTCCTCCTTTGATTTAGGTTGTGATGTTCCTTGTTTGAGTATAAGTATTTTTATATTATCTGCAAACTACCCTCTTAAGATGGCAAAAATGATATAGAAGATATACAATGCAACAAAAGCTATACCTTGAGACCTCTGAAGGGTGTGTTTTTTGCCGACAAACATTATCATAAACAGAATTGTTGATATCGCAGTTAAAGTAAAAGTGTCAACTATATTGTCATTGCTAAATTTTATCGGATGAATAAGGGCTGTAACAGACAAAATAAGAAAAATGTTAAAGATGTTGGAACCTACCATACCACCTACAACCAAATCAACCAAACCTTTTCTTACCGCAGAAACAGCTGTTACTATCTCCGGTAAAGATGTACCTACGGCAACCACGGTAAGCCCTATCAGGTTTTGAGATATTCCCAAAATTGAAGACAAGGTGGTGGCACTCCAAACCAGTATCTTGCTAAAAACTATAAGACCCGCAATTCCCATGAAAGTTAACGCAACCGATTTTACCATTGAAAAAGACCGTATTTTTGTATGCTCATCTTGATCTGTGTTTATACCAAAAGCGTAAACCATAAAAATTACAAAAAACGAAAGAAGTATCAGAGCATCCGCGCGAGATATAACATTGTCTCCATATGGCCCAAAAAAATATCCCGCTCCCATCAAAAACAAAACCACAGAGGAAAGAAGCATAAAAGGCAACTCTTTCCACACAGTGCGCGAATGAACCGAGAGTGGCCTAAATATTGACGCCACTCCCAAGCCTAAAAGTATATTTATCAAATTGCTACCCAAAACATTACCTATGGATAAAGATGTTGCTCCGGAAAATGCCGCCGTAGCGTTTACAAAAAGCTCCGGGGCCGATGTTCCCACAGCTATTACAGATACGCCGATTACAAACGTGGGAACATTTAATCGTTTAGCCAAAGATGCTGCGCCGTCTACGAAATAATCTGCCGATTTGATAATAACAAAAAAAGATATCAACAAAGCAAGTATTAAAATCAACATGGACATAACGGTATATTTTAGTTGCTTGTGCGAGTTTGGTCAAACATCAATTAGTATCTTTTATTATGTATACGAATTGGTACGTATGGTGCGGGCATGTCCGCATCATGCGTGCATGGTGCGGGGCGCCTCTTTTCGAGGTCCTCCCGGTGCCAAGAATATCAAAAATCCCCAAAGCGTTGCTTTGAGGATTTGATATTCTATGTGTCCCCGGGAGGACTCGGCGCCGGCACTAAGCTTTTTGCCTCCTTTCACTCGGCAAAAGCGCTAAGTGCCCGCTGCCCCGACGGCACGCTCCACAAAGACACACCCGTGTCTTTGTGGGCTTCGCGCGCGCCTTTTTTCGAGATCCTCCCGGGTTTAACAAAACATAGTCGCGCAAAGCGTTCGCTTTGCGCTTCTTGTTTTGTGTCCCCGGGAGGACTCGAACCCCCATCGGGTGGGTAGAAGCCACCTGTTTTATCCATTAAACTACGGGGACAGTGGGCTCATAATAATGCAAAATTGCGCTATTGTCCATTACTTCTCGGGAATGAAAATAAAAGCCGGATCTATCAGTTCCTCGTAATTGGTGTGTAAAGATTTACCGGTTTTTCTCATGTTGAAATATTCAAGCAAGCTTTCCAGCTGTTGTTTTTGTACAGATTCAATTGACGGTACGGTAAAATTTGACAGTAAATTATCAAAAGAATAAACACCTGAGATAAAAGTGACAACAAACAAACCGACAATCCACAATAAAACAGCAACAATCCAGATCTTCATCAAAAACGTAGCACAAGAAATTCCTTCCTTAAATTGTTTCCATTTAAATTTTATGAAATTTGCGGCTTTTTTAAGGAAATACAAAGGTGTTTTAATTTGTGTCTGGTTTTGCATAAGTTCTATTTTTTTAATAAAACAACTTCCGCATCATATTTCCACAAAGCTGCATTGTCTTGATAAGTTAAATTAAATGATTTTAGAAAAGCGGCTTTCGGAATATTAGCCAAATAGTCCAGCGCCTTGACCGTGGCCACAAACGAGCCGGTACCTTTAATCTTTATGATGATATTTTCATTATTGGGCTTCAGGGAGCTTATCTTCATATTGGTTCTTTTTAAAAAATCATTTTGCTCAAGATTCTCCAAAACAGTCGGTATATCATCTTCTGAAACGAACAAATCAAGTAACTCTTGTTCTTGCTCGCTTATTTCATTTAACAAAGAGTCAAACGATTTGGCATAAAGCTCCCTAAACTTTAATTGAACAACTTCTTTTTGTATTGAAGAAAGTTCCGTTTTTTTACTTTTAAACTCACCTCTCATCCACCACCATAAACTAAAGAAAGAGGCCAAAGTCAAGGTAAAGAACAAAAGCAAAAAAATATGTGTTTTAATTCTTCTTATCATATTTGTCTCTTTTTAATTTTAGCACAAATGAAATGTTTTCTTTTTGAGCAAGCGAAGAGATCGGTAAAGAAATTTCTTTAAACCTGCCGGTTTTTTTAATTGCTTTCTGCCACATTGAGATGTAGTCCCTGTTTTTCGCTGTTGCAGATATGGTGATATTTACCTCCTTTCCGTCTTTTGATAAAGAACTTTTAAAAGAAGTGATGTTTATCCCCCCATTTAAAAATGCAGATTCAGATAAGACAAAAATATCATCCACCAAAGCGTCATCTCTTATCTTATCTATTGACTCAATTTTTGAAATCATATCTTTAATATGTTTTAGATCTTCCCTGTATTTGGAAATGTCTATATTTGATTTGGTTTGAGTCAATTCATTTTTAAACTCTTTTATTTTCAAGTTTGCCCAAAAAAACATGGGTACGGTGACAAAAAAAGCGGTTAGCAGAACAAAATTGACAAGCACAAGCGCTGTCAAAATAGCCCTTAAACGCACTCTCCATTTTTGCAAAATTTTTAGCCGATCGGGAAGTAAATTCATAAGCAAGAATTTATATCAGCTACTAAAAGCCCGGCGGTGGCGGCATACTGCAAAGAAGCGGTGCGACTTATTTTTGGAACTCTTTTATTCAAATCAAATAAGTGTTGCCAAACGTTTGCATGCTCCACATAAACATGCAACTTACTTGATATTTCTTCTTTAAGACCCAAAAGAGCTCCCCCGCCCCCACTTAAAAACACATTTTCAATTCTTTCAATGCGATTACCGTTTTTGTCTCTCCGTGAGTCCCAGAAATTGTAGTGTTTGGATATTTCTTGAACCATCTCTTTAATGTGAATTTTAATATCTCTTTTTAAAGTTTTATTGTCGGTTTGAATTCCCACATGGTTTTGAATGTCGTAGGCTTCTTCCAAAGAGCAATTGTAAGCGTTCATGATTTTTTCTGTTATCTCTCTCATGCCAAAATTTACATTTGCTGAAAAAACCGGCACGCTACCGACTGAAACTATTATGTTTGTTCTGTTTGCCCCTATATCAATTATCATAAAAGTGCCCTCTTTATTCGGCGCAACAGAGCGAGCAATGGCAAATGATTCGGGCTCAACCCGCACAACTTCAAAACCGGCGTAAGAGAGAGGACGAATATATGACTGAATAACTTCATCTTCATAAGCAACAACCGATACAAAAGTTTTGCCACCTCTTTGAATCAATTCATAATCCGCTATTGTCAAACTGGAATCCAGCGGAACATTCTCATCAAGCGAAAAATTGACCAAATCTTCAATTGACTCATCCGCATGTTTAACCGGAACGGTAAACAAAAAAGCCCTCTCGCCGGGAATACTTATTGAGACAAATTTTCTTTTTGTTTTTAACTGTGAAAGATATTCAATCAAAGCCTCTTCATCGGCAACAGCTCCGTCTATTATAACTCCGGTGTCTATATCTATTTTTTGTTTATTGAAAGGTATGTAACCTTCGGCTGAAAGTTTGGCTTCCATGTATTTTATAGAGGAACTTGAAAAATCAATCGCCCCGGTTGGCATATACAAAAACTCAATTGGAGGAAACAGTCTCCATATTTTTGAAATTGCAGGCTTTTGCATGCAAAAATTATACCATGAATCAGTGGAGTGTTTTTGGTAATTATACAAAAACGGTGGTTAAAATTTTTATGAAATTTTGCTTCCCGGATTTACGTCACCTGAAGGCTCCAAAAGCACCGGAGCTTCATCACCGGATATTGCCAAAATCATCCCCTCGCTTAAAACACCAAATATTTCTCTGGGTTTCAAATTTACAACGTAAGGAAATTTTTTACCCTCCAGCTCTTCAGGTTTTATGTAAGGGTAAAGTCCTGAGACTATGGTCCTTTGTTCCGTGCCAAAATCAACCGAACATTTTATAAGCTTGTCAGATCCTTCAAGACGTTCGGCTTTCAGTACCTGACCGATGCGAATATCCAGTTTTGCAAAATCGTTGTATGATATTTCATCCATGGCTATATTTTAATTTATTTTTGGCGTGAGTCCAGAAAATCTTGCAAAATAATTGTCGCCGCTTTGTCATCTATAGGTTTTGTTGTTTGTTTAGATCGGCTATTGGGTTTTTTGTTGATATTTTGTATTTCTTTGGCTTGAGCGGTTGTAAATCTCTCATCAAAAAACTCAACCGCTACTCCCGAGGCTTTCAGACGCTCTGCAAAAGCCTCAATATCTTTTTGTATTTTATTGGGGATACCGGACAAATTGACGGACTCTCCCACAACAACCAAAGTAATTGAATAATCTTTTACTATTTTTAAAACTTCCTCCAAAAGGTTATTATCGTTTTTTAAAATGGAAAAAGGCACAGCAAATTTCTCGTTCTCATCGGAAATTGCTATGCCTACCTTTTTAGATCCAAAATCAACAGCCAAAAGCATATTTACTTTGCCGAAAGCAATGCTTTCATCAAGCGAGATTTCTTGCGAGCTGCGGTGTTTTTCTTTATTACACCTCTTTTGGCGGCTTTATCTATTGCTTTGTATAGAGTTGGTATAAACGCTTCCGCTTTATCAAAAGCCTTTTCAGCTATCATGTTACGAAACTCTTTCACGGCGCTTTTCATTGCACGTTTACGACGCAAGTTAAAAACAAAGCGCCTTTGCGCTTTTCGCAACTCTTCTTTTGCCGATCTTTTATTTGCCATATTTGAATATACTACACATTTTTTTTGCTTTTGCAATATTTTTTGTTAATATTTACGCATCCGGAGGAGTGCCCGGAATTGGTAACGGACCTGTCTTGAAAACAGGCGGGCTTTGCCCATGTGGGTTCGAGTCCCACCTCCTCCGCAAACAAAAAACGAATTCGATGCAACGCTCCGAGGTGTTACTTGTTTACAGTAGTTAATTAATCAGAGCAAATGCGGTCAACCTAATAATTCCATACATCAACCACCCTGCCCTCGGCATCAAGAAGCCTTATAACATCATATTCACTGTTCCAAAGCTCACGAGAAGAACCTACAAAAAGTCTCCAGTTTGAATTTTTGAAGTAATCTTTTGAATCTTTAAAACGAGACCTGCAAAACGTATAGGTAAATACACCCTTAAGGGCTGACTTACATACTCCTGAGAGTTCATAATCTTCCGCCAACTCATCTGTCAGATACTGGCAACGTTGCAAATCGTTCTCAATAAATGACATGCACTCTTGTCCCAATGTATTTATATTTTTGGGTGTTGGAGGCACTATCTCGTTCGGATAAGGGCATCTAAGCTCAAGTGGTGGATAAAACCTTTGAAAAGAAGAGATAAATCCGGTGCACTTGTTGGTTAAAAAAGAAACGCCGATTGGCGATTGACCTGAGTTTACAATCACCTTCTGTCCGGGTAGTAAAACCGGAATGTATGTCTTGTTTACATCATAGAGAGTCAAGTCTTCCACAGCATCAGGTATAAACACTCTCACCCCCGAGACCATACTCTGCAGTGACCAGCCATACAAAGAGACAGGGCCGGAAAGCTCAGATGAGGCCTCAAATACTATAAACTCCCTGTCAGGAGAAGTTTCACCCGGATTAGATTCCAAAGTATTTATTGTTATCAAGCCTTTATACGGAGATGGGTCTCCAAAATATTGAACTTTTACAGGCCCATCTTGACTGCCATCAAGCATCGGATTTTCAAGAGCAACACCTTGAACCATATTTTGCATATCCTGCATGAATTTATTTTGGAATTCAAATAAATTCTCGCCCACCTTCTCAGATGAAGAAGGTCCATACTCTTTTATAAATGACAAAATGGCCAAAAAAATTACCAAAAATACCAAAAGCCACAATATTTTTTTAAACATAAGCTACTTTGATAGATATTTTAACGCGATTTTGATTAAATCACCAACGGTTTTGCCCCCCTCCTTTATCGCCTCTTTAAGAGCCGGTGCTATTTCACTTTTTTTGTAACCCATTGAAGAGAGCGCTTCTTGCGCCTCTTTATATTCAGAATTTTCGGCAACAAAATCAAATGTTGGAATTTTGTCTTTCAGTTCAACTATAATGCGCTTGGCTCCTTTTTTGCCCAATCCGCGCGCCGTTGAAAGAAAATCAATATCTCCTTTTTGAATCGCATTTTGTATCTCTTCCACCGAATATGTAAGAATGGAGAGCGCCGTTTTGGGACCTATTGACGATATAGATACAAGTTTTTCAAAAAGATTAAGTTCTTCTTCTGTTTTAAATCCATATAAATCAATGGAGTTTTCTCTAACGTTTGTGTGTATGTGCAATTCCAAATGCTCGTCTTTGATACAACCCTCAATTACAGAAGAATTTACAAAAACTTTAAATCCGATTTGTCCCACCAATAAAATTATATATTCATCTCCGCAATAAAACACTTTCCCGGATAAAAAAGCGAACATAAACAAAGTATACAACGCTACGGAGTTTATTCCAACAACAATACGGCGTCGCCAAAGAGTGTCTCAGCATACACTTCGGAGCGGTTTATTTTAACTGTACATAATGTACAATAACCATATGCAAATAAAGTGGTCGGTTAAAGAACATAAAAAGATAAATAAAAGTAAAGATTGGTTTATTGCGGGTGGAATTGTTGTTTTTGCCATTGCCGTAGCATCGGTGTTTTTGGGGAATTTTTTGTTTGGGGTACTCTCTGTTGTAGCTTTTGCAACACTTTATTTGATATCCAAACACGAGCCCGGAGTTGTTGATGTTGTAATTGACGAAAGCGGAATACGTCTTGGAAATGTAACCATAAACTATGACAGTTTGGAGAAATTTTGGATAGACAACGATGCAAACACTTTAAAAATATTATCAAAAAATATTGCGCGCCCCTACTTGCAAATAACAGTACCTTACCAACTAAAAAACCAAGTGAGAGAGGCTTTGCAAAGCAAAGCGAAAGAAGAAGATTTTGAAGCTCCGGTATATGAGCGTTTGGCCGATATGCTGGGTTTTTGAATTAGACCAGTTATCAAATAGATGCTTTGTTTATTTTGTGTTATTTAGGGGTCAGTTTATTTTAACAAGAACTGTTTTTGTTGTTTTACGGAAAAAATTTGCTAAAGTAGGTGCATGCTCCCGTAGTTTAATGGATAGAACGCGGGCTTGCGGAGCCCGTAGTGTAGGTTCGATTCCTACCGGGAGCACATAAATTCACTCTGTCCCACTCTTCACTGAATTGAATGAGTGCGAACCATTGTATTGTTTGTTGCCTACCAGCCCCCACCACTTTTAAATATACTCTCTGTTGCACCTGTTTAGTAATTGAGCGCAATTTCTCTTTCGTGGTAATAGAGCCGGCAGTGAAAAATGGGCTGGGTAAACTTTCTCACCAAAATAGAAGCAAAGCAACTTGCCAAGCTGTTAGTTACAATAACGGCTTGGTTTGCTCTGCTGTGTTCGGCCACTCCACTTTGTTCCGTGTCCGCCCACCAGGACTCGAACCTGGGACACACGGGTTAAAAGCCCGCTGCTCTACCAGCTGAGCTATGGGCGGATATAAACGATTCGTAAATCTACACGCACCTATAGCCTGTTGCGGCACATGTCCGGCACCAATTTGGTGCTGGGCCAGCTGAGCTATGGGCGGATATATAAAATAAAGAACAAGAAGCGCATTTTGCGCACTCGTAATATAACATGCTTGCAAATAACTTCAAGTTTAAATTGAAATTCTTTAAACTTTCTGGTAATTTGCTTTCGGGAACCTTAGCAAAAGGAGGGAAACATGCCATACTCAACCGAGGCTTTAGGCATTATCAAAACCGCTATATCTGCAGTTATAGAGGACTTACTTGATAAGATGGAATACTATCAGTGTGCACAAATGCAATGTGAACAAACCGGGTTATGCTCCAGAGAAGATATAGGAATAGCAAACTACATTGCAAGTGACTTACAACAAAAGCTGCAATTAATGCAATTGTTTTCAAACCCTGCACAGACACCCTCTTTCTTCTCGGTGGAAAACGGAAGCGTTTTGCTAATGGTAACACTAATCGGATACGAAACGAGATGCAACAACGTGGAGATTATATGTATATCAGAAAAAGCGCCTAAAGCAAGCGCGATTGCAGAGGCCTACCAAGAAGGAGAAGAAATTTCCTTGCCAATAAATGGAAAAGAGATTATCCTCATGCCTTTAGAATGAAAGATTCAGGTGACACGCAATGTGTCACCTTTTTTATTTGCGCTTTACTACAAGATCCTTTGAGTATACTCCGCCATACTTTGAAGCACATTGAATTGTAAAAATGGCTTCGCTTTCATCATTTTCATCTGTAAACGGCGTGGTTATAACAACGGCATTTTGCGCTTCGTATGAAAAGCCATTGGGCCCGTCCACCCTGCAAGTTGTCATACCGATTGAACCCCATGAAATCCTTGTTTTCTCATCGCGCCCCACTTCTTCCGGGTATGCGATTATTTCAAACAAAGGATTTTCGGCCTTAACGGTGCAACTGTTGGAACCCAGCCAGTTATCATTTTCATCGTAGCAGTTTACTTTAAACTCTGTGGTATCTTGCACTGTTTTCGTGCTACTACCTTCTATATCACCACTTGTGCTAAAGTTCTCAGAAGTTGTGTATTTTGCGCTATCTCCCCTGCATTGCCAGTTTATATTTACCTCGGTCGGACTTCCGGATTTTATAAATTGGGGCGCACAAGAGACAATTGGTGGAAACTTCCCTTCACCACTTGGGTTAAGAACGGTTATATTTACCCTTTTTGAGCAAGTGTTTTCTTCTCCTTTCCCCACTGCCTCAAGTACAACGTACCCGCTGTTTTCGGGATATATTACCACTTCACCCGACTGCTCGGTATACTCTTCATCAACACCGAGACTTGGATCAAAAGTTAAAGATTGCTCTGTTGAGTACTCAACATCCCAGCGAACAACCACCGGTTCTCCTCTTTCCACTGTTATGCTGCTTAAAGTTAATGAACAAATTACATCTTTAGGTGGTGTACATTCTTCCTTGTGAAAAATTCTATAGTAGTAGCTGTCACATTTGTGACCATATGACCCACCTGATGAGCCCTGTCCGGCTCCTTGTCCAAAAAGATTTTGAAACATTCTTCCCATAAAACTTTGACCAAAGTTTTTTCCAAGACTGTACCCAAAATTTTGTGAGAACGGATCCGGACTTCCGGGTGGCGGAGTGGTGGATGGAGGTGGTGTGGTGGTTGGAGGAGTTCTAGTATCACCACCACCTAAACTGCTTTTCTTAGGTTTACATGTAAAACCGTCTTGGTTGGCTTCTGTTTGCATACAAGTTACCGCGCCATAGAAAGTGCATTCGTCATAATTATTTTTTCCCTTAATTTTTTGAGTTTTAGCTTTAGAAAGAGATTTTGAAATCTCTTCAACTAACTTATGCTTCATTAAACTGCATTCATATTCATAACCTTTTTTGGGTTTGTACCTCAAGCCTGTTACGTTTGTTTTTCCGCTTTTTTTAACTTGCCCACTTTTTGTCAGTTTTGCCGGATTGTCTCTACAGCCGGCATCTTTCCATACCTGCTCTACAGAGTTGACTTGGCAAAATTTAACAACTCGCTCCACAGCTAATCTAACAGGATCTTTGGCTCCACTCCAGAAACAGCTTTTCCTTTTGAATTGCTTGTTGTTTTGTTGAATTGTGTAACTGGTAGAGCATTTATCAAGACATTGCGGATCTGTACTCCCTTCTTTGCACTGAATCTCGGGCTTTAAATCTTTAACTGTAGTTGCTTCATCTACTATATTGTGCAACTTATCAGAAATTAAGGGTGTTTGTTGTGGTGTTGCAAAATTATAATAAGCTAAATCACTTATGGATGCATTTTTAAATGATGACTGAATACCATAAAACACAAATAACAAAACAAACAAAACCGATATAAGTGTGAGTTGCCTTATGTTTTTGTGTTTTTCCATAGTTTTTATTTATTTAAACCTAGCATCTGCATAATCAAAAGAACAAGCCTTACAAACCAGTTTGGCTTTTCTGCCTCGGCTTGAGCATATCTGGCGGTATCAAGCCCAAACGGGTTAAGGTCACCCGAGATTGCCACCGCGCTTTTGTGGTAGTCTCTGAGCGCTTGCAATTCCGCATCTGTAAGCTTCTCGCCTCTTCTTTGTTTTTCAAGCAGAGCTTGCGCCTTGCCGAGAAGCTCCAGATCTTGCCACTGGTTATCTCCCTCTCCCGAGCTTATAAAATCAAGTCCCAACACATCAGAGACAGCTTTATTTGAAGGTTTTGTTGCATTTATCTCAGGTGGCTGAAATGGCGAGCGAATTTTGTCCAACAAAAGAATATAACGGGTTTTGCTTGAATCGTTTACAACCTCCCCGGTATCGGCAACCGCCGAACCTGAGGTTATGTCGGCTTGATCATTATCCGGAGTAGTTGTTGCTGTTGTTGTTGAGTCAGTATCCGGATTGTCTTCTGTGGGTATATCACAAGCATCTCCTATTCCGTCTGAGTCCGAATCTTCTTGTGACGGATTGAAAACATAGATACAGTTGTCAACATCATCTGCTACACCGTCCCCGTCCGAATCAAAATCGGGGGTGCTGGTTGATGAAGTGCTGGTTGGAAGGTCTGGAAGATCAACATCGGGATCATCAGGGTCATCACTCGAATAATCGGGGTAAGGGTAATCCGGATATGGATAATCAGGATAAGGATAATCTGAACCGCCTCCTTGACCGCCCATCAATTTACTGAGAAAATCTCCAAGCAATGAACCCAAGCCCTGTCCAAGACCTCCTCCCAAACCTTCACCCAAACCTCCTTTAAATGAAGAACCAAAAACATCTTTTCCTTGAAAAGCGTCTTTTGCGCTGGGGCTTCCGGTGTACCTGCAACAACCTTGATAGCACATTCCAACTCCACCACCTCCCGGTGTTGTCCAAGCGCAAGGGCAAAAATCACCAACCCCATCTTTAGGGCACCTTTTGCCTTTCGGTTGACAAATATTATTATTTACCGATGCCCCTTTGGTTACTCCGCTTGTTTCAACACATCCGCTCAATTGAAGTTTTGTTCCGCTTGGAACCCCCATTTTTCTAGCAACATCCGAAGGTAATGAAACAGTCACTCCGCCACCGCTTGAAAAGTTTTGTGTCGCGGCGATTTGACTTTTGTTTAAGAAAGAAAGTGTTTTTTCTTTCATTAAATTAAAATTTGAAAAAATTGTCAGAACAAACAAAACCGCAACGGAGAAAGCCAAAAGTTTCGTCTCTTTTAACTTCATATGCTCATTTTATAATTTTAAAAAATACATACAAGCAACTTATCAACAACCTGTTTGCAAAATGAATTTTTCCAAATAATTTTCTTTGTTATTTTTGAAAGCTTTTATCTGCATTGTGGAAACTTCAAAAAGCTTCTCTTCAATTTCTTCTTCGGTCCATTTTGCAGAAAGGTTTGTAAATTTTCTCACCATAAAAGAAGGGCTTTTAAGCTCCCCCGTCTTTGCAAGGTAAAGATTTTTAAAACCCCAAAAAAGCGCTCCCATAAGTTTTTCTTCTTGCAAATTAAGCCGGAAAAAATCGGGATACGAAAACTTTTTTTCCAGCACTTTATCAACAAATTTAAATGTTTCCGACCCGGTTTTAAAATCGTTTTTTACGCTGTTTGTAACCTTATCTGCATATTTTTTAAACCACTTTTCCAAAGAAGATTTTATTTTGTCGGAGACAAAAACAAACACGTGCTTTGACTCTGACATAAGCTTGATCT